>NZ_JUEI01000056.1:0-134871 GCF_000802655.2 Paenibacillus sp. IHB B 3415
GGCGGCTGCAGTGCCTTCCACAGGCGCAATGACTGCCGGAGAGGGCGCCAGTCCGTCTCAGGCAGGTATAGGGGAGCATCCGCTGGCGCGGGACCGTGAGGCGCTGCGCAGCGGCCTGGTGTGGGCGGAGATTCTGGGACCGCCCCGTTCACGGCAGCCGCATGCCTCTGTCCGCAAGGAAGGCTGAACCCCCGGCAGAAGAGCGGCTACTCTGCACTGCGGTTATATCTTTGCTCTGCCTGAAAGCTCGAATATGCTCCTTAAGAGGAGCAGATCCGGGCTTTTTGCCGTGTTATCCCGTGGACTTATCCTGCAGAATCTCCTGCATCTAACGCTGCCCGGCGGTTGGAGCCGAAGGAGCTTTCCGGTACAAATGATGTGAGTTCTTCTCATAAAAAAACGCACTCCCGCATAAGGTGTACAGAAGGCAGGAAGGGGGAGCGTCTATATATGACCCGTATTGGCCGCAGGCTGCGGGGATGGACAAACGGGGTACTGGATCTTCCGCAGGATGTGCTGCAGGAGATGCCCCGGATCACCCTGATCGGCAATAAGGAATTGTATATTGAGAACCACCGCGGCGTGCTGCATTTCTCATCGGAGCAGCTCAGGCTGGCGTTGGCCAAGGGATATCTGGAGATTTCCGGTGAAGGGCTGGTCATCCGCAATATTCTGGGCCAGGAGCTTGCCGTTGAAGGTATTATCGGTGAAATCAGGTATAAGGAAAGTGGGGAGAATCCATGAAAGAGCCGCCTCTGTCATCGCTGCGGGGGTTCGTTACACTGCATGTGACGGGACCGCAGGTGGAGACCTTTATCAATGCTGTAACCGGAGCAGGCATCGTCATCTGGGATGTGAGGCCTGCCGGGGACGGCGCTTCGCTGAACCTGCTGCTGGATGATTTTTTCAGACTCCGTCCGCTCCTTAAGAAGACAGGCTGCCGCATGCATGTTACGGCCCGTAACGGAATTCCTTTCCGGGCGGCCCGCTTGTGGAAGCGGAAGTTTTTTGCCGCAGGACTGCTGATCTTCGGTGTCGGGCTGCTGCTGCTGTCCTCTATGGTGTGGAGCATCAAGGTTGAAGGGAATACCCGCATTCCCACCGAGGACATTCTCGAAGCCGCTCGCAAGGAGGGGGTGTACCCTTTTCAGTGGATTTGGCGGATGGAAGAGTCGGACAAGCTCTCCAGGGAGCTGACCACCCTTGTTCCGGGGCTGACGTGGGCAGGGTTTCACCGGACGGGGACGAGCATTACGATCCAGGTTGTCGAAGCCGACCGCCCGGAGACTAAGCCGCTACTCAGCCAGCGCCATCTGATCAGCAGGACGGATGCGGTTGTCACCGAAATCTATGCGGAGCAGGGCAGACCTGTGGTGAGCCGGAACTCGCGCGTCAAAAAAGGGGACATCCTCATCTCCGGAACGCTGGGCGACGAGGAGAATAGAGAGTTTGTAGTAGCCAAAGGCGATGTTAAAGGCCTGGTATGGCATGAATATAATCTTGAGGTGCCCCTCAAAAGAACGGGCAGTTCCTATACAGGAGAACGCAAAGACCGCACGTATCTCGTTCTCGGCAAATGGGCGGTGCAGCTGTGGGGGTACGGGGATTCCGGCTTTGAGAAGTCACGCACGCTTACGGAGCCCGATATGCTGTCCTGGCGGTCCTTTAAGCTGCCGCTGGGCATGATGACCGAGAAGGAGCTGGAGATTAAATATACCGCTGAAATGCTGACTCCGGAGGCCGCGCGGGAGGAAGGTCTGACGCGGGCCAAGAGTGATATTTTCGCGCGTTACGGTGCTGACAGCGTCATCAAAAATCAAAAAATTTTGCATGAGAAGAAAGAGAATGGTAAAGTTTATATGAAAGTGCTGTTTGAGGTGGAAGAGAGAATTGCGGAAGAACTTCCGATAGTAAACAATTGAGGAGAATGAGGCTACTTGTCAGAACAGACTGCAAGCATTCGTATATCTTTGCAAAATGCGGGAGAAGCTCAATCCCTGTTCGGCCCGCAGGACGGATTCCTGAAAATTATCGAGAAAGAAATTCCGGCGGTTATCGACTCGCGCGAAGCTGAAGTTACCATACGCGGCGCAGAGCGTGAAGTGGACATGCTGGGCCAGCTGTTCAACGTGCTGCTGTCCCTTGTACGGGGCGGTTACATACTAAGTGAACGCGATGTGCAGTACGCCGTAGAACTGGCGAAGGATTTCCGTGCCGATCAGCTGCTTGACCTGTTCAAAGGTGAAATTACAACAACTTTCCGCGGTAAACCCATCCGCGTCAAAACGATTGGCCAGAAACATTATGTGACAACCATCAAAAAGCGTGATATCGTCTTTGGCATCGGGCCGGCGGGAACAGGTAAGACTTATCTTGCCGTTGTGCTTGCGGTAACGGCGCTCAAGGAAGGCTCCGTCAAGCGTATTGTGCTGACGCGTCCGGCAGTGGAGGCAGGCGAGAACCTGGGCTTCCTTCCCGGTGATTTACAGGAGAAGGTAGATCCGTATCTGCGGCCTCTCTACGACGCCCTATACGACGTTATGGGTCCTGATCAGGTGGCCAAGGCGCTGGAGCGCGGGCTGATCGAGATTGCGCCGCTTGCCTATATGCGCGGGCGTACGCTGGAGGATGCTTTTATTATCCTCGACGAAGCCCAGAATACGACACCCGAACAAATGAAAATGTTCCTCACCCGGCTGGGCTTCGGCTCCAAGATGGTCATTACGGGCGATGTTACCCAGATCGATCTGCCGCGCGGCAAGAAGTCAGGGCTGATAGAAGCCAAAGCGATATTATCCGGTATTGAGGAGCTCGGCTTTGTCTATTTTGCAGAACAGGACGTAGTCCGGCATTCCCTGGTGCAGAAAATTATCGTTGCCTATGACCGCTCTGCCGAAAACCTCCAATAAAAAAGGGGATTGTCTTCATGGCCTCAAAGCAACCATCGAAATTAAGCGGATTTGTATATAGCACTAACGGGTGGAAGTATAGCGCGGTCTCGCGCTATGCTCTTTTCCTGTTATTGGGGCTTGTTTTCTACTTCAGCCTGTCCTCTGATTTGCTGCCCAAAAAGTATGACATCAAAGAGGGTACACGCAGTGCCAAGGAAATCACGGCGCCCAAGCAAATTCCGGACACCAATGCCAAGCTGAAAGCCCAGGAAGAAGCGGCCGAAAATGTGCCCAACCGGTATGCTATTATACCGATGAGGACCGAGAATCTCGTTACCATGTTGCTGGATAGAATAGACCGGTTGAATCAGGATGATACGATTTCGCAAAGCGAAAAGACGGAGATTTACCGTGAAGTAATTCCGGAGCGTACGAACGATTTTATTCTTAATTTTGTTGCTGTCAGCCAGAAAGCCGGGACGTATTCGGAGCATCTGCTTGCTGAAATGCAGTCGGTCATCAAAGACCAGGCGTACGCTATTCCGGAAGAAACGTATATTAAGATCCCGAGGCTGACCTCGCAGGATATCATTGAAATGAAGCCGGTCGCACGGGAAATTGTTATCAAGCTGATGAATGACCAGATTACCGACGCCCAGACAGCACGCGCCAAGGTGGCTGAGCAGGTCAGCATCAGTTCGCTGAGCCAGCGTACAGCCCGCGAGGTTGTGCAGGAGCTGGTGCGGCAGGTTATTACCAGCAACAAATTCTATGATGAGGAAGCCACCAAGGAAGCGAAGGTGCAGGCCCGCCAGAATACACCTGATGTATTCATTGAGCAGGGGGATGTACTGGTCGCCAAGAACCAGGAGATTACTCCAGAGCTGTATGCTCTTCTGGACGAGAACGGCCTCTTGAGCAAAGAAGTTAATTATTGGCCGCAATTCGGACTGCTGCTGCTCTCCGTGCTGCTGTCTTTTGGCCTGATGACATTCATCCGCTATAACGGCGGTACATCCGGTTTCAAGTATAATAACTCCCAGCTGCTCATGCTGGTGCTGGTGTTTATAATTACAATTATTATGATGAAGCTGGCGGCATTCCTGCAGACGGATGTACGGACGTATATAGGCTTCCTGGCTCCGGTGGCGATAGGTGCGATGCTGATCTCCATGCTGCTGGATATGACCTTGGCCTATTTCTGTTCCATTCTGTTCAGTGTTCTTGCCAGTATTATTCTGAATGTGCAGCAGAACACCGTATTTGATTTCACCTTTGGCTTCTTTGCGCTTATTGTGAGTTATGTGGCTATTTTCTCCACTCACCGGGCAGGACAGCGCTCTACCCTACTGAAGGGCGGCATTATGGTCTCCCTGTTCGGCTGTCTGACGGTTGCTATACTGACCATGCTGGGCGGAGGTGTGTGGAATGAGACGCAGACGCTGTATTCCATCGGGTTCGCGTTTGCCAGCGGCCTGCTGACCGCTGTGCTGGTAATCGGCCTGATGCCATTCTTCGAAGCTACGTTCGGCATCCTGTCGGCGCTGAAGCTCGTCGAATTATCTAACCCGAACCATCCGCTGCTGCGCAAGCTACTTACGGAGACACCGGGAACGTATCATCACAGTGTTATGGTCGGGAATCTGTCTGAGGCTGCGGCTGAAGCGATCGGTGCTGACGGCCTGCTGTGCCGGGTGGGTTCGTATTATCATGATATCGGCAAGACGAAACGGCCGTTCTATTTCATTGAGAACCAGAACAATATGGAGAACCCGCATGATTCGATTGAGCCGAAGCTGAGCAAATCAATCATTGTGGCCCACGCCCGTGACGGGGTGGAGATGCAGAAGGAGTACAAGCTGCCGAAGCCTATCCGCGATATCGCGGAGCAGCATCACGGCACGACATTCCTGCATTATTTTTATCATAAAGCACTGAAGATTGCGGAGGAGAAGGGTGTGGAGCCTGACTTCACGGAGGAGGATTTCCGTTATCCGGGGCCGAAGGCACAGTCGAAGGAATCTGCAGTTGTCGGTATCGCCGACAGTGTGGAGGCCGCGGTCCGCTCCCTCCGCAAGCCTACCGTTGTGCAGGTAGAAACGATGATCGAGAAGATTATCAAAAGCCGGTTGGATGACCATCAGTTTGATGAATGCGACCTGACCATCAAAGAGCTGGACATTATTGCACGGACACTTAAAGAGACTGTAATGGGCATTTTCCATTCCCGGATTGAGTACCCCGAGGATGTGCGCAAGCCCAAAAAAGAGGAAGGGGCCATCAAAAATGAGCCTGAGCGTCGTTTGGAGCAATGAACAGGAAGAGCATGAGATTAACAGCGATCTGATCGCCCTGCTGGAGATTATTCTGCAGAAAGCGGGCAGCGCTGAAGGGATCGATGAGGGTGAAGTGGATCTTACCTTCGTTAATAACGAACGCATCCATGAGCTGAACCTGGAGTACCGGGGAATCGACCGTCCAACGGACGTGCTGTCCTTCGCGATGAATGAGACCGGAGAAGATGAGCCGGAAATTATATATGCTGTGCCCGATGGTGAGGGCGAGGAACTGGAGGAAGTACCTAACGTGCTCGGAGATATCATTATCTCCGTAACGCGTGCGCAAGAGCAGGCGCTGGAATATGGACATTCGCTGGAGCGCGAGCTGGGCTTCCTGTTCGTCCACGGATTTCTGCATTTGCTGGGATATGACCATCAGGATCCGGAATCTGAGGCCGAGATGATGTCTAAGCAGGAGAATGTTCTGGCTCAGGTCGGGTTGACACGCTAATGGTCAAGAACACGGCGGTGGGTCACAAAAAATTCTGGCATTCTTTTCGCTTCGCGGCTCATGGCATTGCCGCGGCTTTCCGGTCGGAGCTGAATATGAAAGTGCACAGCGGCCTTGCTGTTATTGTACTGGCTGCCGCCGCAGCATTCAGGCTCCCCCTGTCAAGCTGGATGCTGCTGCTTCTGGCGATTACGCTGGTGCTGACCGCCGAGCTGCTGAATACGGCGATTGAAGCGACGATTGACCTGGTGTCGCCAAAGATTCATCCCTTGGCCAAGAAGGCCAAAGATACCGCCGCAGGAGCTGTACTGCTTACGGCGGTGTTTGCTGTTATTACGGGAATCTATGTTTTTTATCATCCCGTGATGGACTGGATCGCAAGTCTTATGTCATAATCAGTTTACAACTTCAGCTTAGAGAGAGGCGGATCCGCTTTGTGCGCTCCGTCATCTTTACTTAGAACCACAATACCAGGCCATACTTAGGTGGCCGGTTAGTGTACGAAGAATAATGGATGCGGTGCATGCTTATAAAGCAAGTTTTATACGAAGAATAATCGAAGCAGTGTATGCTCACAAAACTAAGGTTATGCTTACGAAGCAAGTTTTGTACGGAGAATAGCCGAAGCAGTGTATGCTCACAAAACTAAGGTTATGCTTACGAAGCAAGTTTTGTACGGAGAATAGCCGAAGCAGTGTATGCTCACAAAACTAAGGTTATGCTTACGAAGCAAGTTTTGTACGGAGAATAATCGAAGCAGTATATGCTCACAAAACTTTTTAGGAGGACAACTATGGATTCAGCTCTACTTCTTCAGGAAGCGATCAAGGCAAGAGCCAATGCATATATACCTTATTCCCGTTTCGGGGTCGGCGCTGCACTGCTGGACCAGGACGGGAATGTTCACCACGGCTGTAATATTGAGAATGCTGCCTACGGCCCGACCAACTGCGGGGAACGGACCGCTATGTTCCGCGCAATTGCGGACGGGCATAAGCCGGGTACCTTCCGGGCTATCGCTGTAGTCGCGGATACGGACGGGCCTGTATCGCCTTGCGGCGTCTGCCGCCAGGTGATGGTTGAGCTATGCGGTCCTGATATGCCGGTCATTCTCGGCAACCTGAAGGGCGACATCGTGGAGACTACCGTGCGCGACCTGCTGCCCGGCGCTTTCGGTCCTGCGGACCTGGAGCAGGGCCAGGCTCCGGAGTAAGCAGCAAAGACAGGTGAAGTATTTAGTTGGGTTTAATTATGCCTGTGATCATAGTTTAATTGTATTTTGTACAATTAAAATCCCGCTAACTCCGCTAAACTTCGATATAACTGCAAAAAGTACAATTATATTCGCAAGTTAGTCCGAAAACAGCCTCTAAATCAGGAAATAGTTGTATGGAATACATTTAAACCTGTAGAGTCTCTGATTCTAAACAGAATAAGTGTACAAAATACAATTAAGTTTGTTTTAGAGGGTTCAAGTATGGTTTAGGTGTTCAAGTAACCAGTCTTTTCCGCGCCGCAGTAAAGCGTGTTCCCGCAGGGAACGTAAGCGCTCCTGCTCCAACGCGCCGCAGTAAAGCGTGTTCCCGCAGGGAACGTAAGCGCTCCTGCTCCAACCCCGCTTTCCCCGTGCCGAACGCTGCGCCCACGCCAGTTCCGGGTGTCCAGAGGGCCGGGGCCCTTGGGGTCCCCCTTGGCGAAGGGGGAATTAGGGGGATCGAAGGATTTTGAAATGTTTTGAAACGTTTTTGACCGAAACGCTTTTGACCAAGTTGTAAGACAAATAGGAGGATTTTATGAAATTCAAATCAGGGTTTGTCGCCATTATCGGCAGACCGAACGTAGGCAAATCGACACTTATGAACCAGGTGATTGGCCAGAAGATCGCCATTATGTCGGACAAGCCGCAGACCACCAGAAACAAAATTCACGGGGTATATACAGCCAATAATTCGCAGATCGTATTCCTGGACACGCCGGGTATCCATAAAAGACAGTCGAAGCTGGGCGATTACATGAACCAGACAGCGATGAGCACCCTGCATGAAGTGGAAGCTGTGTTGTTCCTGGTGGATGCTTCTGAGGGCATGGGCGGCGGTGACCGGTATATCGCGGAACAGCTGAACTCCATCAAGACGCCGGTCATTCTCGTGATGAACAAGATTGACAAGATCGAGCCGGAAGCGCTGCTTCCAATGATTACTGAATACAACAAGCTGCATGAGTTCGCCGAGATCGTGCCGATTTCTGCCAAAATGGGCAGCAATGTCAATACGCTGCTGGAGCAGGTGCAGAAGTATCTGCCGGAAGGCCCGCAGTATTATCCGGACGACCAGATTACCGATCACCCGGAGCAGTTCGTCTGTGCGGAGCTGATCCGCGAGAAGATTCTGCATCTGACCCGCGAAGAGGTGCCGCATTCCATTGCGGTGGCGATCGAGGACATGAGCGTTGAACCGAATGGCGTAGTGCATATTTCTGCGGTTATTTTTGTGGAGCGTGATTCCCAGAAGGGGATTATTATCGGGAAGCAGGGTGCCCTGCTGAAGGAAGTCGGACGGCGTGCGCGGACGGATATTGAGAACCTGCTGGGTTCGAAGATTTTCCTGGAACTATGGGTAAAAGTGAAAAAAGACTGGCGCAATCAGGACCGCGTACTGCGGGATTTGGGCTTCCACAAAGACCAATAAACCTTCCCTCCGCTGCTGTATTGAAATATAAGAAAGTGTATGTTTTACGCTATACTTTATCCTTATATTTCTCGCTGAAACGGTACCGTCCTTAAACTGGACAGCAAAGCCGCTTGTACTTGGCAGGAATTGCAAGGATAGATCCCCGGCTATCGTACATCCTACTTCTGGAGAGACATCGTGTTTCCGAAGAAAGGATGAATACGAATGCGGAACTTTTCGTGGAAGTATTTTGCAATGACTGGAGATGTCGATGCTTATTTGCTGTACAGAGAAGCTGGAGATTCGCCGGAGAGCAGCGGACCGCTGCCGGTGGAGGAAGAGATGGTCATTGATGAAGAAGCACAATAAGGACTGGTTGCTTGCCGAGTGGTTGGGAGAAGAGGCATGCTATACAGGGTGGAAGGGATCGTCATCCGCAGCATGGACTACGGCGAAGGGAACGCCATTATTACGCTTTGCACCGAGAACGCCGGTAAAGTAGGAGTTCTGGTACGGGGCGCGAAGAAGGTGAAAAGCCGCCATGCTGCCCTGATCCAGCTGTTCACAACAGGAGAGTTTGTGTTTTTCCGCAACAATGGCGGACTGGGAACACTGAATGCCGGGGAGATTACGAAGTCCCATCATCCGCTGCGTGAGGATCTTGTCAAAGCGGCGTATGCATCCTATGCCTGCGAGCTGCTTGACCGGGTATTGCATGATGAAGAGACGGGAAGCTTTTGGTTCCGTCAACTGAGCGCCTGCCTGAATGCACTTGAAGAAGACAAAGAGCCCGGCATCATCATAAATGTTTTTGAAATGAAAGTGCTGCAGGCTGCGGGCTATGGCCCGCAGCTTGATACCTGTGTAGTCTGCGACATGAACAAGCCGGATGAGGAGCTTAGAATCAGTCCGCGTCTTGGCGGTGTAATCTGCCGCAGCTGCCGGCATAATGATCCTCCCGCGATGGAGATTTCTCCGCGTGCCCTGAAGCTGCTGCGTCTATTCGCAGCACTGGATCTGACCAGACTTGGCAATGTGGATGTGAAGCCTGAGACACGCGCAGAGCTTAAGGCCATTATGCGGGCATTTATGGATATGCAGCTAGGGCTCCGGCTGAAATCGCAGAGTTTCCTCGATCAGCTTGATAAATACAATATTTGACGAAATGCGAATTATCCGTTACTATAAGTTCAGTTTCTTTTTACAGCAATTTATAGGAATGCCGTGATTGCTCCAGACATGGAGAGAGTGCAGTGATCGGGAAAGTAATGAGTCGATTTGTCGCTTCAGCGAGCCGGGGATAGTGGAAGCCTGGCAGGACAACGTTCATGAACATGGCGCCCGGGAGTACGGAAGCGGCAGAATGAAAAGTGGATTTCGCGTAGCGTAATCAAGTAGGGTGGAACCGCGGGAGAAGAATTCAGGCTCTCGTCCCTATGTCTGTTAATCAGGCATGGGGGCGGGAGCTTTTTTGCCTTGTGGCGGACTTATGAAGGTTATACTCTCCATAACCAGCCGCAGGGATACAGAAAGAAGCCGGTGACCGCCTCCATCGCGCAGCAGCAAGAGCCAGTCATAAGTAAAGAGGCAGTACACACTTGTAAAGCGAAGGAGTCGGTAGTATGAACTTTCAGCAGATGATTCTGACACTGCAGCAGTTCTGGGCAGCCCAGAACTGTATTCTCGTCCAGCCGTACGATACGGAAAAAGGGGCGGGCACAATGAATCCCATGACCTTTTTGCGGTCACTCGGTCCGGAGCCCTGGAAGGTCGCTTATGTCGAGCCTTCACGCCGTCCGTCAGACGGCCGTTACGGGGAGAACCCGAACCGCCTGTACCAGCATCACCAGTTCCAGGTCATCATCAAGCCGTCCCCGGACAATATTCAGGAGCTGTATCTGGATAGCTTGAAGGCACTGGGCGTAGATCCCCTGCTGCATGACGTGCGGTTTGTCGAAGACAACTGGGAGAATCCGTCACTGGGCTGTGCAGGCCTCGGCTGGGAAGTGTGGCTGGACGGAATGGAAATCACGCAATTTACCTACTTCCAGCAGGTAGGCGGAATTGAAGCCAGCCCGGTAGCGGTGGAGATTACTTACGGTATGGAGCGTCTTGCCTCCTACATTCAGGATAAGGAAAATGTATTTGACCTGGAATGGGTAGACGGAATGACTTACGGTGATGTGTTCCATCAGCCGGAGGTGGAGCATTCCACGTATACTTTTGAAGTTTCCGATGTCAAAATGCTGTTCACCCTGTTCAACACCTACGAAGAGGAAGCGCGCAGAGCGATGGAGAACCATTTGGTTTTCCCCGCCTATGACTATGTGCTGAAATGCTCGCATACCTTCAACCTTCTGGATGCGCGCGGAGCGATCAGTGTAACCGAACGTACGGGTTTCATCACAAGAGTGCGTAATCTTGCCCGCACCGTAGCGGCAACATATCTGGAGGAACGCGAGAAGCTCGGCTTCCCGCTGCTGAAGAAAGAAGGTGCTGACCTTGTCTAAAGACATTTTGTTCGAGATCGGTCTCGAGGAAATTCCGGCCCGCTTCATCCGCGCCGCCATGGAACAGTTGAAGGATAGAACAGCCAAATGGCTCGAAGCCTCGCGGATCAGCCACAATGGCGTTACCGCATATGCAACACCGCGCCGTCTTGCTGTACTGGTGAAGGATGCTGCTGAGCGGCAGGAAGATGTGAGTGAAGAAGTCAAAGGCCCGTCCCGCAAAATCGCACTGGACGCAAGCGGCGAGTGGAGCAAGGCGGCACTTGGATTTGCCCGCAGCCAGGGCGTTGCGCCGGAGCAGTTTACCTTCAAGGAACTGGCGGGCGTAGAATACATCTATGCCACCAAGAGCAGCACCGGGATTGAGACAGCTTCCCTGCTCTCTGAAGGTCTTACAGGTATTGTCAATGCCATGACTTTCCCGAAAAATATGCGCTGGGGCGCTTATGATTTCAAATTTGTCCGTCCAATCCGCTGGTTGGTCGCGCTCTTCGGCCAGGAGATTATTAACCTTACGATTACCGGAGTCAAAGCCGGCAATGTGAGCCGAGGCCACCGTTTCCTTGGGAAGGAAGCAGTTATTGCTGAGCCTGCCCTGTATGTCGAAGCTATGCGCAGCCAGCATGTGCTCGTAGATGTGAAGGAACGCGAAGAGCTGATCCTCAGCGGAATCAACAAGCTCGCCGAAGAGAAGAGCTGGAAGATTGCGATCAAGGAAGATCTGCTCGAAGAGGTACTGTTCCTGGTAGAAACACCGACCGTCTTGTTCGGAACATTCGACCCAGCTTTCCTGAATATTCCGCAGGATGTGCTGATTACTTCCATGCGCGAGCATCAGCGTTACTTCCCGGTGTTCGGGGAGGGCGGCAAGCTTCTTCCGTTCTTCGTAACTGTCCGTAACGGGAATGCCGTATCGCTGGATGTAATCGCCAAGGGGAACGAGAAGGTGCTTCGCGCCCGGCTTCAGGATGCCAAGTTCTTTTATGAAGAGGATCAGAAGCTGCAGATTAACGATGCGCTGGCCAAGCTCGAGAATATCGTGTATCACGAAGAACTGGGCAGCGTAGGGGATAAAGTACGCCGTATCCGCGCGATTGCCGACCGCCTGGCAGTGAAGCTTGCGCTGCCGGCAAGTGCTGCGGCTGAAGTCAGCCGGACTGCGGATATCTGCAAATTTGATCTGGTTACGCAAATGGTGGGCGAGTTCCCTGAGCTGCAGGGTACGATGGGCGAGGATTATGCCCGTAAGGCCGGTGAAGCTGACAATGTATCCAAAGCGATCTTCGAGCACTATCAGCCGCGTTTTGCAGGGGATGCCGTTCCTTCAACGGTGGCAGGTCTGGTAGTCAGCCTTGCCGATAAAATCGATACGATTGTAGGCTGTTTCTCGATTGGGATCATCCCGACCGGTTCCCAGGACCCTTATGCACTGCGCCGGCAGGCGGCAGGAATTGTACAGATGGTGCTGGAGCATCAGCTCAGCATCAGTTTGCAGGAAATTTTTGCTGCAGCGCTGGAAGTTCATGAAAGTTTACGTTCAGAGAAACATTTCACCCCTGAGCTGCGTATAAACCTTTACGAGTTCTTTGGTCTGCGCGTCAAACGCCTATTATCCGACAACAATGTCCGCTATGATGTTGTGGATGCAGCTACTGCTGCCGGTTTCGATGATATCGTTGACGTGGTAGGCAGAAGTCTTGCGCTTATGAATGCAGTAACAGACGTAGCTGATTTCAAAATCACTGTGGATTCCCTGACCCGCGTCAGCAATCTGGCGGCCAAAGCAGCCGAAGGAACGGTAATCGACCCTTCTCTGCTCAAAGAAGAAGCCGAACAGAAGCTGTATCAGACTTGGCAGAGTATTCATGATCCTTACCGCGAAGCTCTGGCTGCCTTGCATGCCGCAGAAGCACTGCAGATTCTGTCGGGGCTGAAGGATGCCGTCACCGGATTCTTCGATTCCGTTATGGTCATGGCAGAAGACGAGGCGGTTCGCGCTAACCGTCTGGCACTCTTGTCCGGCATTAATGCGGATTCCAGATTATTTGCCGATTTTGGCAAGCTGGTGTGGTAATCAAGGATTGAAAATTCAACTAATGTTTGTGACTTATGGTATAGATTGAGGGTTTAGGGTATAAATATACGGAACGGTGCCAATGAGTAAGTTGACATTCGTTCCGTATTTATGCTTTACAAAGAAGGATTTCTGCCAAGCGGAGCGTATATATATTACACGGGAATTTGGTGAGAATCATGGTAAGATCCCAGGAAAGAAAGATCGTCGTTGATGGGGATGCTTGTCCGGTCAAACAGGAGATTAATACCGTAGCCCGCAGCTTTGGCATACCGGTGCTGATGGTTTCTTCTTACGATCATGTGCTCAAAGCTGAAGAAGGTGTCACGGTTGTCCAGGTGGACCGCGGAGCTGACAGTGCCGATTTGTATATCGCCAATCATATTTCTGCGGGAGATGTCGTAATTACGCAGGATTATGGGCTTGCGGCGCTGGCGCTGGGCAAACGCTGCAGGGTGCTCTCGAACCGGGGGCAGGAGTATGAGGATTCCAAAATGGATTTTATGCTGGAGGGCAGGCATGCCCGGGCGGTAGAGCGCAGGCGAGGCCACTATTCCAAGGGTCCAAAAGCGATTACCGCAGAGGAAAAAATTTATTTTCAACATAAACTGACAAAACTTTTAACTTTTTTGCAGGAGAATGTACAGCTGTAGCGAATTATATTTATTTGTTAAGAGATGAAGGTGGCTAATGTGGCTAGCGGACACGGTAATATTCCGGAAGAGGTTATCGAAAGCGTGCTGGCGCGGCATGATATTGTCGATACAGTCGGTAAGGTTGTCCATTTGTCCAAGCAGGGGAAATATTTATGGGGCCTCTGCCCGTTCCATTCGGAGAAATCCCCTTCCTTCACCGTCACCCCTGACCGGGGAGTATTTCATTGCTTTGGCTGCGGTATGGGTGGAAATGCCATCAAGTTCAGGATGGAGATCGAAGGATTATCCTTTCCCGAAGCAGTCAGAATAATGGCGGAAGAAAGTGATATACCCGTGCCCGAAGGCAGAGGGGGAGCGCTCGCTCCACCCGATCCAGAGCGGGACCGGCTGATTCAGGCGTATGATTTATCGGCGAAGTATTATCATTATCTGCTGAAGAACACGGAATACGGCACAGCCGCCATGGATTATTTAAGAACCCGGGGTTTCAGCGATAGAATGATTGACCAGTTTCAAATTGGCTATGCGCCGGACCGTTGGGATACACTGCTGCAGTTTCTGGAGAAACGGAGCTTTGATCTCGCCGAGATGGAGAAGGGCGGACTGCTGTCTGCCCGGGGGGAAGGCAAGGGTTATCTGGACCGTTTCCGCGGCCGGGTCATTTTTCCGATTGCTAACCGCATGGGCAAGACCATCGCCTTTGCCGGAAGAATATTCGGTGAAGGGCAGCCGAAATATCTGAATTCCCCAGAGAGCCGGTTATTCAACAAAAGCCGGATCCTGTACAATTTGCACCAGGCCAAAGCATCCATCCGCAAAACGCGGCAAATCGTCCTGTTCGAGGGATACGGTGATGTCATTTCGGCTTGGGATGCAGGTGTGCATAACGGGGTGGCGACCATGGGTACATCGCTCACCGAGGGCCATGTGGCGCTGATGAAAAGCCTGGGAGATGAGATTGTTCTCTCCTATGACGGAGATAAGGCGGGACAAGCTGCCGCACTCAAGGCCATTCCGCTGCTCGAAGAAAGCGGGCTGAGAGTTAAGGTTGCGCTGCTCCCGAGCGGCCTGGACCCCGATGAATTCATCAACCGGCATGGCGGGGACAGATTCAGGGAACAGGTGATTGACTCCGCCGTATCCTCCATAAAATTTAAGCTTATATATCTGAAAAAAAACCATATACTCCTAGAGGAAGACGGCAAAATTGCCTATGTCAAGGAGGCTCTGGAGATTATTGCCGGACTCCATTCTTCGACGGAGCGTGAGGTATATCTGAGGGAAATCGCCTCCGAGCTGGAGCTGTCCTACGACAGCTTGAAGCAGGATTGCAATTTACTTCGGGCGTCCATGCAAAAAAACATTCCCGAAGGGGATAATAACGACAAAAGGTGGAATAATGGTAGGCATAAAAAAGGGCAAGTGCAGACACCTACGCTGCTGCCTGCTTACCATGTTGCGGAACGGCGCCTTTTATCACTGATGATTCAAGATCCGGAAGCGGCGGCCTATGTGGGCGAACGCCTCGGGGAAGAGTTCAATATTGATGATCATGCGGCAATTGCCGCTTATCTATATGCCTATTATGCGCAAGGCAAACCACCCGGCATCAGCCGGTTTCTATCATCGCTTCAGGATGACCGTCTGGAGAAGACTGCTACGGCGATCTCCATGATGGATACCCCTCCGGACTGGAATACCCAGGTTCTGGACGATTGTATTCGTGAAGTGCAGAAGTATCCTCTGCAGCGCAAAATAGAACCCAAGCGTGAAGAGATGATTCAGGCGGAAAAATCCGGTGACTTTTTGCGTGCAGCACAAATAGCAAGTGAAATTTTAGCCCTAGAGAGACAATGAGACATTGACAGGATGTACCTAGGGAGGAGGGAGTCGAATTATGGCGAACGATCAGCATACTGAACTGGAAGCGGAATTTACTCTGGATCAGGTTAAGGATCAGCTTATTGATCATGGTAAGAAAAGATCATCATTGAACTACAAAGATATTATGGAGAAATTATCGCCGTTTGATCAAGACCCCGAGCAGATGGAGGAATTCTACGAGCAGCTGAGCGATCTGGGGATCGAAGTCGTGAATGAGAATGATGAAGAGGTCAACAGCCTCCGGCCAAGTGAGGATAATGAGGACAAAGACAGTGATGATTTCAGCTTCGACGACGATCTGTCGCTGCCTCCGGGCATCAAGATCAACGACCCCGTCCGGATGTATCTGAAGGAAATCGGGCGTGTTCCGCTGTTATCGGCTGACGATGAAGTGGAACTGGCAATGAGAATCAAGAATGGTGACGAGGAAGCGAAGCGGAGACTTGCAGAAGCGAACCTGCGTCTCGTAGTCAGTATCGCCAAACGTTATGTCGGACGCGGCATGCTGTTCCTGGATTTGATTCAGGAAGGCAACATGGGTCTGATCAAAGCCGTTGAGAAATTTGACCACAATAAAGGCTTCAAATTCAGTACCTATGCAACCTGGTGGATTCGTCAGGCGATTACCCGCGCGATTGCCGACCAGGCACGGACTATCCGTATTCCCGTGCACATGGTGGAGACCATCAACAAATTGATCCGGGTCTCCCGCCAATTGCTGCAGGAGCTGGGACGTGAGCCTTCGCCGGAAGAGATTGCAGCTGAGATGGAACTGACCGTTGAGAAGGTTCGGGAAATCATGAAGATTGCCCAGGAGCCGGTATCACTGGAAACACCAATCGGTGAGGAAGATGATTCGCATCTGGGAGATTTCATTGAGGATCAGGAGGCGCTTGCGCCTGCGGATGCAGCGGCATATGAGCTGCTGAAGGAACAGCTGGAGGATGTGCTGGACACGCTCACCGAGCGTGAAGAGAATGTACTTCGCCTGCGCTTCGGACTGGATGACGGACGGACGAGAACGCTTGAAGAAGTGGGTAAGGTGTTCGGCGTTACCCGCGAGCGTATCCGCCAGATTGAAGCCAAAGCACTGCGCAAGCTGCGTCACCCGAGCCGCAGTAAGCGGTTGAAGGATTTCCTCGAATAGACGTATAGGGCCGGACCTTCTGCTGCACGGTGGCAGGAGGTCCTTTGTGTATATTCTGGGTCCCCGCAAAGTACCTGAGTCATCATCGAAGCTAAAGCCCCACTTTGCGGGGGGGGTTGTAACAGGCCGGAGGCAAGATCTGGAAAGAGGGATGAGCCGTTGAATTTGGAGAAACGTGACACTATTTTAAGAGAAATTCAGTACTGGAGAAGAAGCAAGCTGCTGCCGGAGCAATATTGTGACTTCCTGACCAACCTGTATGATGATCAAGCAGAAATTAAGGATAGTAATCCGGTATCGCTGCGGAATCTACAGCAGGGAAGCATCAAAATATGGCTGTTTGGTTTTGGAATAATTTCCTTGATTTTCTTGATTAGTCTTTATTTTAGCGTTTTTCCCTGGCCTTTGCAACTTGCCACGGCGCTCTGTGTATTAATTGTTTGTTATGGCTATTCGGCTATTTATCTGGACCGCAACAAGATGATCAGTCTGATACTGGCGGGAATCGGAAGCGTGTTAACCCTCGGGTTCGGGTTGTGGCTAATTGCACTGCATGATCTGGATCCCGATTTTTGGAGACCTTTGCTGATTGCAGCCTGCGGTCTCCTATGGTGTGTACTTGGATTTTTTCTGCGTATCGGACTCCTTCATTTTTGCGGTTTTGCTTTTTGGGCCCTGCTATATGCCGGATTCTTCGGCCAGGCCCGGCCGGATGCTTCCATTCTCATGCTGGAGCTGCTCTGGCTTCCGCTCTGTGTGCTGATGATCTGGCTGAGCTGGCTTTTGTATCACCGGGTTAACGGGGTCTCGGGTGTGTACCTGGGCGTCGGGGTCTCACTCTGGCTGATGCCGGAAATCGATGCGCTGTGGCTCAGATCGGGATTCCCGGAATGGACTTCGCTTGTATTAATACTGAAGATTGCTGTTGGCTTAGCGCTGCTGTTCATCTTCAGAAAAAAATGGATAACGTGGGTGGCCTCATGAACAAAGTAAAATTATCAGACCGGCTTCAGCTTCTGCTGGAGCAGGTACCGGAAGGAAGCAGACTTGCCGATATCGGTTCGGATCATGCCTTACTGCCTGTAGCCGCAGTTGAGAGCGGGCGTGTGCCCTCGGCAATTGCCGGGGAAGTGAACCTGGGACCGTATGAAGCAGCAGGCAGAGGCGTAGCTGAAGCAGGCCTCAGCAAGCAGATTGCTGTACGGCGTGGAGATGGACTGGAAGTGCTAGCCCCGGGGGAAGCAGACTGCATCACAATTGCCGGCATGGGCGGATCGCTAATCGCCGCTATTCTTGAACGCGGCCAGCAACTGGGTAAGCTGGCAGGGGTGAAGACACTTGCGCTGCAGCCGAATGTGGGCGAGGATATTCTGCGCCGCTGGCTGCTTGGTAACGGCTGGGTGCTAATCTCGGAGCATATTTTGGAGGAAGACGGTAAAACTTATGAGATCCTGACAGCGGTCCCTGAAGGCACTGAAGCTGGCCGGACGAATGAACAGCTGTACCGGGAACAAACGCTCGCCGGCGGCGGGGTGGTTCTTGATCAGTCCCTGCTCCTGCAGATGGGGCCTTGGCTGCTGCAAGCGCCGAATGAAGTGTTCACGGCGAAGTGGCGGGGGGAAATCTCCAAGCTGGAAGGAATTCTGGCCTCACTGTCGCGTTCAGAGCTGGAGGCGGCAGAAGAGAAGCGCAGCAAGATCAAAGCACAAATCAAGCGGATAGCGGAGGTGCTGGAATGTTTGCCAAAGGACAGACTGTAATTGGATATATGGAGCAGCTTGCCCCGAAGCATCTGGCGGAGGAATGGGATAATGTCGGGCTTCAGCTGGGCAGCCTGCAGAAGGAGATTACCGGCGTGCTGGTCGCGCTGGATGTCAATGACAGTGTCGTGGACGAAGCGATTGCCCAAGGCTGCAATCTGATTATCGCCCATCACGCGATTATTTTCCGGCCGGTCAAAGGCATTCTCACAGACACTCCCATGGGCCGGCTGTATGAGAAGCTGATCAAAAACGACATTGCCGTCTATATCAGCCATACCAATCTGGATGTGGCGGAAGGCGGAATGAACGACTGGATGGCGGAAGCGCTGGGTATTGAGAACGGTGCACCGATCAAGGATATTCATACGGAGCAATTGTCCAAGCTCGTTGTATTTGTGCCGAAGGATCACCATCAGAAGGTGCTGGATGCGATTCTGAATGCCGGTGCTGGCTGGATCGGCAATTACAGCCATTGCAGCTTCAACATCGAAGGCTATGGCACCTTCATTCCGCAGGAAGGGACAGACCCTTATATCGGCAAGCAAGGCAAGCTGGAGCGGGCTGAAGAGATCCGCATTGAGACCATTGTGCCGCATCCGATCCGTAATAAGGTTGTGCAGGCTATGCTGAAGGCTCATCCTTATGAAGAGGTGGCTTATGATCTCTATTCCATGGACCTCAAGGGGCGCAGCCTCGGCCTCGGTCGAGTGGGTAAGCTTAAGGAGCCGACCACGCTGGGAGAGTTCGTGGAGACCGTTAAGAGCGGTCTGGATGTCGACCATGTGCGTGTCGTTGGTGATTTGAACCGTCCTATCCGCAGGGCAGCTGTGATGGGCGGGTCCGGTGCCAAGTATTACAGCAGTGCTATCTTCAAAGGAGCGGATGTGCTGGTGACCGGTGATATCGATTACCATACGGCGCAGGATGCACACCTGGCAGGCATCGCACTGATCGACCCGGGGCACAATGCGGAGAAGATCATGAAGGAGAAAGTTGCGGAGTTTCTTGCCGGCAAGCTGACAGAGCATAAGTGCAGTACTGTGGTGCATGCCTCCAAGCTGAACACCGAGCCTTTCGATTTCCTCTAAGCGGCTGTATTGCAATTATTAACACTTGTGTCCGCTGGTGCAAGTCTGTATAATATACAATGTTGTTCCGGAAAGTTTGACAGACAATCGCCGGTGTGCGTGAGAACGCCGCGGGAGGAAAGTCCGGGCTCCATAAGGCAGGATGCTGGATAACGTCCAGTCGGCGCGAGCCGAAGGATAGTGCCACAGAAATGGACCGCCGATGGCTGCTTTCGGGCAGCACAGGCAAGGATGGAACCGAGGTGTAAGAGACCCCGAGGAACGCTGGTGACTTCGTTCCTGGTAAACCCCATCTGGAGCAAGACCTAATGAGACGCAGCGTCTTCCCTAACCGGGAGAAGCAGCCTTCGCCTGAGGCGTGTCTAGGTTGGTCGCTGGAGCTGTGCAGTAATGTATGGCCTAGATAGATGATTGTCGCTTATGGTGGGAGGGTAGTTCCCGTTTGAACCACAACGAGCACAGAACCCGGCTTACGGCAAACTTTCCTAACTGACAACGAATAAGCACTGTGCGGTAACTCAATACACTTACAGACATTAAGACGGCGGCCTCCTCAGGGGGGCCGCCTTTTGTATACAGTTATAGGTAACATCCGGTGGGATGGCTACATAGGAAGCAAACGCTCCTCATACCGGGACATGGCTGTCTCCAGCCGCTGCACCGCAAGCGGCAGCAGCTCCGGCCGCGTATGGGTGAAGTTGAGGCGCATCGCATTCTTCAGCGGCCGGGCGGAGTAGAATACCTCGCCGGGAACGAAGGCAACGCCCTGCTCTACGGCAAGCGGCAGCAGCTCAGCGGTATTGATGCGGCCGGGCAGGGTCAGCCACAGGAACATGCCGCCGCGCGGCTCAAGGAATCTGGCCCCCTCCCAGTTCCGCGAGGAGAGCTCAGCCGAGAGCAGCTTCATCCGTGACTGATATTCACGGGAGATCAGGCGGATATGGCCCTCAAGGTCAAAACTCTGCAGAAGCTCGTGCAGAGCGCGCTGATCAATGGCGCTGGAATGCAGATCGGCAGCCTGCTTGGCTTTGGCAACGACACGAATCAGTTCCAGGGGCCCGGTAATCCAGCCGGTGCGCAGTCCAGGTGCAACGATTTTGGAGAACGTACCGGTGTAGATCACACAGGAATCCCCGTCCAGACTTCTGTCAATGGCGGCGAGCGCAGGCGGATATGCTCCCGGCGTATTATCGAAGGCAATCTCGCCGTACGGATTGTCTTCCAATATCAGCACGCCGTATTTCCTGCATAGCCCTACAACTTGTTCACGGCGTTCTTTGCTCCAGGTCGCACCTGAGGGATTGTTGAACGTAGGGACGGCATACAGGAGCTTAGGCCGGTGCGTACGGAGCTGTTCTTCGAGATGCTCAGGCAGCATGCCTTGTTCATCGCTGTCCACCACGCGGATGTCTGCGCGGTACGAGCCCAGCACCTGCAGAGCAGCCAGGTAAGTCGGGGCTTCCACCAGTACGGCATCACCCGGATCAATAAGTATTCTGCAGAGCAAATCTATAGCCTGCTGGGAACCGGTGGTGAGGAGCATTTCCTGTGCGGACACCGGAATGCCCTGCTGTCCCAATCTTGCAGCGACCGCTTCACGCAGCGGAAGGTATCCCTCGGTTAAGCCGTATTGCAGCGCTGAAACATCACTGGAGAGTACGCGGCTATAGGCATCGCGGACAGCCTCTACAGGGAACAGCTCCTCAGCAGGCAGGCCGCCTGCCAGCGAGATAATATCTTT
Organism: Paenibacillus sp. IHB B 3415; assembly: GCF_000802655.2. Classification (NCBI taxonomy): domain Bacteria; kingdom Bacillati; phylum Bacillota; class Bacilli; order Caryophanales; family Paenibacillaceae; genus Paenibacillus; species Paenibacillus sp. IHB B 3415. Next base: position 21,214 of record NZ_JUEI01000056.1, read on the forward strand.
GCCCTGCGTAATTTTGAGAATGTCACGGACAGCTGAGGACCCCAGGTGGTTCGTCATCTCAGCATAATTGATCTTCATGGTTCATGCTCCCCGCTAATCTGAATTTTGTTGTATCATAACGGTATAGCAGTATAACAGTAAAGCGCTAAATATAACAGTCAGGGGGAAACGGGATGCGTATTGATTTACTCCGCAGCGGCACTAAATCTCTGCCGCAGCAGATCAGTGAGACAATAGCCCAGCGGATCACTTCCGGACTGCTCCAGCCGGGGAGTAAGCTGCCTTCCGTAAGAGGTCTGGCCTCCTCCTTGAAAGTAAGCCAGGTAACCGTCAGCAAGGCTTATGCTGATCTGGAAACCCGCGGCCATATTATCTGCAGCCAGGGCAAAGGCTGTTATGTAGCGGAGCGGCAGCGGAATGTGCCCGATACTTCAGCCGGATGGCAGGACAGTTATGACGACTACCTCCCGCGGGCACAGCTGTGGCGCAACTTCAATTATTCGGAAGTGAAGTATCCCTTCCATCTGGCAGCGATACACAGCAGCCTCCTTCCGCTTGAACCGATTGGCGCCACTATGGCGGCTCTGGTACAAGAAGAGCCGGAGCTGATGGCCTCCTACGGGAATTTCCAGGGGGATCAGGAGCTGCGGGAGGTGATGTGCAGGCATCTGCAGAGCCGGGGCATAGCGATTGGGCCTGATGACTTAATGATTACCAGCGGTTCGCAGCAGGGAATCGATCTGGTGGCCCGGACCTTCGTCGGTCCCGGGGACACCGTGTATCTGGAGGCGCCCAGCTATACGGGAGCCATTGATGTTTTTGCCGGACGGGGGGCAGAGATGATCTTCGTTCCGATGGATGAGCAAGGGATGCGGGTGGACAGGCTTACTGCAATGTGTGACCGCAGACCGCCGAAGCTCATCTATACGAACCCTACCTTTCAGAATCCCAGCGGCGCTACGATGAGCATAACAAGAAGACAGCGGCTGCTGGAGCTTGCCCGCAGTTACCGCTGTCTCATTGTGGAGGATGATCCGTTCAGTGATTTGTATTTCCATCAGCCGCCCCCGCCGTCGATCAAATCGATGGATGGCGCCGGGCATGTAGTCTACATGAAGAGCTTCAGCAAAGTGCTCGCCCCCGGCTGCCGGATCGCCTGCGTTGCCGCTGAAGGCAATATTCTGTCCAGGCTGATTGCGGCCAAGTCGTCGAGTGACCTGGGCAGTCCGCTGCTGACCCAGCGCGCGGTATTGCCGTTCATCGACCGCAGGTATGAGGCTTACGCGGCGAAGCTGCGGACCGCCCTGCGCCTTCGCAAGGAAGCGGCGGCGATGCTTCTGAAGCAGTATGCCCCGGCCGGAGTCAGCTGGACGCTGCCTGAGGGCGGCCTGAACCTGTGGCTGCAGCTGCCCGAATCCCCCGGGATTGACAAGCTGCATGCGCTGGCTGATCAGGAAGGGATATCCTTCCTGCCCGGAGATGTCTGCTATGCCGGAGATACGCCTTCCCGCCATATCCGGCTCTGTTATTCGCAGCTTACGCAAGAAGACATGGAGCGCGGGCTCAGACAGTTCCTGCACCTGCTGGATCGGCATCTGCGTTCAATCCGCCAATAGCCTTCCCGCGTCAGTCCAGGCGGACAAGCGTCTAGCTTATTGCATGGATTTCAGCTGTTTGCCGACATGCTGGGGGAATAACTGCAGGGGAACTTGACCTCCGCCGGCAGCCTGCAGGGTCTGGTAGATATCTACCTGACCCCAGCCATAATATTTATCATGTCCGGCATCACCCAGATCCACCGCATTTGAGGTCAGCAGCTCGGTTACTTCCTTATTGGTCAGCCCGGGGTTCAGCGAGCGTACCAGCCCGGCGAGCGCTGCCACATGGGGGCTGGCCATCGAGGTGCCGGATAATGCCGCATACTGATTATCAGGATAGGTGCTGGCGATACTTTCACCGGGTGCAGCTACATCGATATAATCCCCGTAATTGGAGAAAGACGCTCTCACTCCGGTCGAATTAGTTGCGGCGACGGCAATTACCTCCTCATAGGCCGCCGGGTAGCCCGGCCGTTCGGTATTGTCATTGCCGGAAGCGGAGACAATGACAACGTCGCGGTCATAGGCATATTTGATGGCATCATGCAGGAACTGTGAGTCGGCATAATTGCCCAGGCTGAGATTAATCACTTTGGCGCCATGGTCGGCAGCCCAGATGATGCCTTCGGCAACGGAATAAGTGGTGCCAGCCCCGGAGTTGTCGAGCGCTTTTACCGGAAGGATCTTGTTATACCAGCTAATGCCGGCCACACCTTCCTCATTATTGGTCAATGCTCCGATGATGCCTGAGACATGCGTGCCATGCCCGACATCATCATCCGGCGCTCCACCGTTAGTTATCGCATTATATCCGGCCAGCAGCTGGCCCTGCAGATCGGGATGGTCCGCCTGAACTCCGGTATCCACCACGGCTACAACGACTTCCTTGCTGCCTTTGGACAGATTCCAGCCCAATTCTGTTTCAATGGCCGGCAGATTCCACTGATAGGTGGAGAACAGCAGATCATTAGGTGTTATAACATTGGCTCCTGTATTTTCGCTCACTGTATCATTGGTTAAATACATATAGTGAGGCTCGGAATATTGCGGGTGCCATTTATAAGCGAAGTAGGTTTTGAGCTGGGAATAGTTCATCTTCTCTGAGCGGAAAATATAGGCATACCCCAGCTTACGCGGCTCCTTGCACTGAATATCTGCGGCAATGGTCTGGAGCTGGCCTGCTGTAGGATGCCCGCTCCGGAACCGGACGACGATCTCGTTCTCGTAGTAGTGGCTGGCATTCTCGTTGTCATGGCCAGTCTTGACTGTGATATCCTGCAGAGTATCGGTATGAACGGATTCTACACGGTACTTGCCTTCCTTCGGATAAGGGATCAGACGGAGATTCTTCAGCTGGTGCTGGGCTACCCGGTCAAGGATCTTCTGATTGATCAGGGCGATGACGCCGAGCTGGCCTTCCTGGTCACGCTGTGCCACGAAATAATATTTCTTGCTGCCGATTACAAACGATGGGGACTCATAGGCTTGGTGCCCCTTGATGGCCGACTTGGCTGTGTTCAGGTATTTGAGCAGCTGCTTGTTCTCCTGGTCCGTTCCTTCCGGAAGAGAGGATTTATAGGTAGTTGTCTTCTGCGTGCGGAAATCAATCAGCATGAGCATGGTGATATGACCGTGTCCCTGCTGCAAGTTCCTGGCATATGCTGAGATATCCTCAGGCGAAGCGCCGTGGGTATCCGAGAGCATAGTTCTAAGATGTTTGCTTACATCCACGCGGTTCAGGCGGTCAGTAGCACTCACATCCTGTACCAGGGCGGTTTGCTTGATGGTTTTCTCCTGAGAGGGATTCGGCACAGAGGCTTGTCTGAGGGTACCGCTTATGGCGCCGTCTTCCGGCCGCAGGGCAAAAGTAAGCAGCACCACCGTCAGCGCAGCAGTGACCAGACCGGCGACGGTTAAGTTTTTTCGTGACATAGTTTCCGCTCCTTCCTGGCATTGTAATACCTGTTAGGTTTAGAAGAGAGGGCCGGTTTTATGCATCGGAGAAAAGGATACCGCCGTACAGGGTTTTATGTTAATATCAGAAAATAAGCGCTTTCCGGGGCTTGTACCCGGTCTGCCGGACCGGGATGACCTCCTCACCTGCGGTGGGTGGAGACCGGTGAAGTTTTGTGATACTATCAAGAGAGAACTACCCGAATTGATTATGTCGTAACTACAAAAGCAAGGACTAATAAGGGGGAGCAATCGCCATGTCAGCAGCTAATGTGCAGAAATTGTGTGAATCTACGAGAGAAAAACTTAAATCCGTAATCGGAAAAATGGAACTGTTCCTAAACGAGCATGCGCTTCCGCAACTGGTTGCCGAAGAGGATGAAGAAACACTGCATTTCTATCAAGGGTTCTTGTCCGATCTCCGCCATCTGCTGGTGTTCTCGGAGATGTCTTATGAGAAGCTTGGGGTTGCTCTGCGCCGCGCCACTTTCGATGAAGTCTTCGCGCAAAAAGCGCTATATAATGTATATCATTTTGGAGTAAACAACTTCTTCTATCCTAAGAACGAAAGCTACTCCGAAGATGGGCGCTACGCCTACACAGGTCAGGATGCGATCCGTTTCCGCAAGAAGCCGGTTCGTCCGGCGCGCGACATTATTATGGAGATCACCAAGGTCTATGAAGAGCTGCGTGATGATCTGGCTTATTATGAGAATGATTATTTAACGGAGAAGCGGATGCAGAATCAGGTGTAAGACTGGAGCTGCAGGTTTCTGGTAAAAGACCGGGTTTGTCATGAGGAACATGACAGCCTGGTCTTTTTTTTGCGTGCACATTTGCATGCACATATGAAAGGCGCCATTTCATCAGCTGGAAACCATTCGGCCGCATAGCAGTGAAGCAGGAAGGACATAATGAAAGCCGAGGTGATCATTATGACAAACGCAAAACCGCTTGTGAGATGCAGTGTGAGCAACTGTCATTATTGGGGAGAACAGAACCTGTGCCGTGCCGAAGAAATTGTAATTGAAATTGACAAGCATGTAGGCAGCCATTTCAAGGAAGAATATGCTGAAGAGCTGACGGCGAATAATCATCATGACCATGCCGGAACTTCGTCTGCAACCTGTTGTCTGACGTTCAAGCCGAACGCTTAGAGGAGGCCCTTATGGACAATCAGAATGATGAACCCAAAGTGGACCGTTCGGAACGCAGGAAGATTATTTTGCGACCGCGCAGAGTGGATTACCCGCGCCGGGACAGGAGTCATAACGAGGAATATGCTGCTGAAATCAGTCCGCTTCCCGTGCAGGTCCACAGTACCGCCAACAGGGATACTGAACGTACAACCGGCAGCGAAAAGGAAAGCGATGAACGGACAATCGGTTTTATTGGCCTCGGATTTGGTGTGGTTTCCTTATTTATCTGGTCAATTATTATGGGGCCTATTGCTGCAGTGCTCGGGTATTATGCCTATGCCAGGGGACAAAAAACTGCTGGCGCCTGGTCCATGGGACTGGGGATTGTCTCTACCTTAAGTTATTTTGTCTTAATTCCTTTTGCCCGTTAGGGTAAGCTGCATGCAGAAATTTGATTTCAAAACAGGCTTTCAGACCTAACTATGCGGGTCTGAGGTCTGTTTTTTCTGTTTGGCATATAGTAATTACTGCAAATAAATTGTAAAATTAAGCCGTATTTCAAATTTAAATAGAATGCTTTATTTTGTTTATATAGATTTATGATGAAAGAGGGAATGGGAGCATGGCAATCGACCCCGCTGCAGCAAGCGGAACCGGGCAACTGAAATGGGTTGATCTGAGGAGTTCAAGCATGAAGGGCGGAAGCGGCAAGGTTTCATCCGGGGTAACAGGTTCTTCGGCAGCGGAATTCGCTGCTTTACTACAGCAGGCGGCCCTGCAATCCGCAACCGGCGGCGGTAGCGGAAGCACTTTAACCTCACTCACGGATGCTTCTTCACTAAGTAATCTGCTCTGGCAGCAGCTTGGTGGAACAGCTGAGACGTATGACGGCATTTCCGGGGAAATAACGCAGACAGTGCCGACGGATTACGAAGAGCTGATCCAGACGGCCAGCGCGAAATATGGCGTTCCTGTTGATTTGATCAAGGCTGTAATTGATACGGAATCATCGTTTAATCCTAATGTTGTTTCTTCTGCAGGGGCCAAAGGGCTGATGCAATTAATGGATGGAACGGCGAACGGTCTGGGTGTCTCCGATCCGTTTGATCCGGCCCAGAGCATTGATGGAGGCGTACGCTACCTTTCTTACCAGCTCAAGCGGTATGATGGCGAGGAGAAGATGGCACTGGCCGCTTATAATGCCGGACCAGGCCGCGTTAATAAGCTTGGCGTCAGCAACGACGCCGAACTGATGGCTAATCTCTCAGAGCTTCCGAAGGAAACTCAGGCGTATATTGCCAAAATAGAACGCGCCCGCGCGCAATACGCGTTATAATAAAAAGGATCAAACGGAATCTGCATCCAGCCGCTCCGGCGGCAGCAGCCCGTTTGATCCTTTTTGCAACATATAAATAAAGTATAAATTTTGCTATACTTATTCTTTCTCGCTGAAAGGCTACCGTCCATAAAGGACGGCGTAGCCGTATATGCTTGGCAGAATGGGAATGCTGAAACGATAAGCAAAGGAGAACGCCGATATATGCTGTATTGGGATTATGCCGCTGCTGCTCCGCCGTATGAAGAGGTAGTGCAGACTATGGAACAAGTCATGAGGCAGCACTTTGCCAATCCCTCATCTCTGCACCGTGCGGGGGCGGAGGCGGACAAGCTGATCAAGCGTGCGCGGGAAGTGTGTGCGGCAGCGCTTGGCGTGCAGCCGCAGGAGATTGTGTTCACCTCGGGAGCTACGGAGAGTAATAATCTGGCCATCAAAGGAGCTGCGCTGCAATATCAGGGCAGAGGCCGCCATATGATAACTACCGAGCTGGAGCATCCTTCAGTCTATGAGAGCTGTCTTCAGCTGCAGCAGCTTGGCTGGGAGATTACCTTTATTGCACCAGACAGCTCCGGAGTCGTCGATCCTTCGCAGATAGCCGCAGCGGTCCGGCCGGATACCGTGTTGGTCAGTGTAATGCATGTGAATAATGAGATTGGCACGGTGCAGCCGCTGCGTGAGATCGGACGGCAGGTCAAGGCGGTTAACCGCCGGACACTGTTTCATGTCGATGGGGTGCAGGGCTATGGCAAGCTGGAGACCCGGCTGAAGGAATGGCAGGCTGATCTGTACAGCTTGTCAGCGCACAAAATCCGCGGCCCGCGCGGAACAGGAATCCTGTATGTACGGGAAGGCGTAACCTTGTTCCCTCTGCTTACCGGAGGTTCTCAGGAAATGGGCAACCGCGCCGGAACAGAGAATGTGCCGAATATTGTAGCCACAGCCAAGGCGGTGCGCATGAGCGGCGAACGGCGGCAGGAATTCACCCGCCGGATTACGCCGCTTAAAAAACAGCTGGAGGATTATATATCAGGAATTCCGGAACTTGTGCTGAACAGCAGCGGAGACGGGGCGCCTCATATTGTCCATTTCTCTTACCCCGGAATGAAGGGGGAGGTTATGGCCCGGAAGCTGGAGGAACTGGGAATGGCCGTTGCCACCCGCTCCGCCTGTTCGTCACGGCTGGCCGAACCGAGCCGGGTTCTGCTGTCCATCGGGAGGGACCGGGCTGCTGCGCTTGGCGGCATCCGTATCAGTCTGGGTGACAGCCATACGAAGCAGGAGGTGCAGCAGCTGGAGCAGGCGCTGCTTGCCGCTGTCCAGTCTTTGAAGATTGCTGAAGGAGGCGTGAAATAACAAATGACAATTCTAGAGTCAGACAACGGAGCAAACGCTGCGGGAATTGGAAGCAGCATTGAATATGCGGATATGCTTCTGCTGCGCTTTGGAGAATTTATCTTAAAAGGAAAAAACCGCAGCCGGTTCGAAAAAACTGTGCTCCGTCATGTGAAGGAGATGGTTAAACCCTATCCCGGCGTGGTGCTCAGCAAAGAATTCGGGCGGATATATGTCGAACTGAACGGTGAGCCGGCAGGAGAGTTAACGGATGCACTGAAGAATGTATTCGGCATCGCTTCAATTAGCCCGGTGAAGGTGTCACGGTCGGAATTTGAAGAGATTCTTGCAGCCAGCAGGACATTCCTGAATATTATTGCCCCGGCAGCAGGAACGACCTTCAAGGTTAGTGCACGCCGGGTGTGGAAGGACTTTCCGTATGGCTCCATTGAGATGGGCAAGCTTATTGCCTCTCCTCTGCTGCAGGGGTATCCCGGACTGCTTGTGGATGTGAAATCTCCGCAGATGGAGCTGAGAATTGAGATTCGTGAAGGGCATACCTATATTTTCTGCGAGAATATTGCCGGTGTCGGCGGGTTCCCGCTCGGTACGAACGGCAAAGCAATGCTGCTGCTGTCCGGCGGCATTGACAGCCCGGTTGCCGGCTGGTCATCGATGCGCAGAGGACTTGAAGTGGAATGTGTCCATTTCTACAGCTACCCGTATACCAGCGAGCTTGCCCGGCAGAAGGTTGTAGATCTGACGCGGGTACTGTCGCGTTATGCCGGAGTGATTAAGCTTCACCTGGTTCCGTTCACAGAGGTCCAGACCTCTTTTACCGGGATTGGTCAGGATAATCTGATTATTACCCTAATGCGCCGGGCCATGCTGCGGATTGCTACCGCTCTCGCCGAACGCGAAGGGGCGCTGGCCCTGATCACCGGTGACAGTCTGGGGCAGGTCGCCAGCCAGACGCTGCCAAGTATGAATGTCATTGGCCGTGCCACTGAGCTGCCGCTGCTGCGTCCGCTGGTGATGATGGATAAGAGTGAGATTGTCGGAATCTCCCAGAGCATCGGCACCTATGACTTGTCCATCCTTCCTTATGAAGATTGCTGCACGCTGTTCGTGCCCAAGTCGCCGACGACGAATCCTAACATGCGGATTGTGGACAAGATTGAAGCCACACTGCCCGGGTACCAGGCACTCCTGGAAGCGGCGGTTGCCGGAACAGAGACGGTATCGATTACACCATACGGTGATGAGAAGCCGAGCGATGTGATCCCTGTACAGGCAGGTTTACAGGAAGAATGGTTCTAGAATAGCTGAAGAAGAGGTGCCCTGCAGCCTGTAATAATGGTTGGCCGGGGCACCTCTTTCTAATATATGGGGATATATGCATTACCGGGTAGAGTTGCCGCTATGCGGAATTCTGCCCTGAGCGCGGTGGCGCTGCCAGAGGCCGGCGGCAAGGATCCCTGCAATCACCAGAGCAATAAACAGATAGTGGAGCAGCGGCTGCTGTTCGAAGAAGGGGGCAATCCGCTTCTCACTGGTAATCATACTTGCGGCCGTGAAACCAAGCACGGCTGAGCCGATATAGATAATCCAGGAATATCTGTTGATCAGCTTGATGAACAGCGTGCTGCCCCAGACCACAATCGGCACGCTGATCAGCAGCCCGAGCACCACAAGCGTAATATTGTGTTTGGCTGCCCCGGCGATCGCGATAACATTATCCAGCCCCATCGCCGCGTCTGCGACAATGATCGTCCGTACGGCCGACCACAGTGTTCCTCCGGCCTGTATGTCCGTGTCCTCCGTATTTCCCCCCGTCAGCAGCCTGTAGGCGATCATAATAAGCAGCAGTCCGCCGAATAGCAGCAGCCAGGGCACTTTGAGCAGCCACACGACAAGAATCGTCGCGATAATCCGCAGCACCACGGCGCCGCCTGTGCCCAGCAGGATCGCCTTCTTCTGTGAGCTTCCCTGCAGGTTCCGCGCGGCCAGGCCGATCACAATGGCATTATCACCGGCCAGAATCAGATCGAGGAAGACAATATTCAGCAGGGATAATATGAAATCCGTAACGGATGGGTTCAATAGGGGTCACTCCTCGAATTTGTTGGAAAGATATACGGGCTTTTTTGACATACGGCAGGCAGGCTATAATTTTGTATACGCTGGAACTGCCCTGCTCATGCGTAGTTTCTAAAAAAGCCGGACAGGATGCATAGCTTGTCACCCTGAGGCATACATGTATTTACATGGAGTTCAGGGAGGTTGAAGAGAATGGATTCTTTATTGCTGCTGGGTGAAATACTGATGATCAATCTTGTGCTGAGCGGAGACAACGCGATGGTCATTGCGATGGCCAGCAAGAATCTCCCGGAGAAGCACCGCAGGCAAGCGGTATGGTGGGGAGCTGCCGGGGCAGTGGGTCTGCGCTGCATCCTGACTTTTGCCGCAGTGCTGCTGCTCAAAATTCCTTATATTGAAGCCGGAGGCGCGATACTGCTGCTCTGGATCTCCTTTAAGCTGCTGCTGGAGGAGGAGGAGGAACTTAAGATTGAGGGGAGCTCCAGTGTATGGAAGTCAGTGCGCACCATTCTGCTCGCCGACTTCATCATGAGTCTGGACAATGTGCTGGCGATTGCAGGCTTGGCCAAAGGAGATCTGGCACTCATCGTAATCGGGATTGCCATCAGCATTCCGATTGTGGTCTGGGGAAGCGGCATCATCGTGGGCTGGCTGCACCGTTTCCCGGTGCTGGTCTTCATCGGAGCCTATATTCTGGCGTATACGGCCGGTAATATGCTGCTGCAGGATGCCAAGTTTGGTGCGGTCATTTCCTTCATGCTGCCTACATTCCACTCCATGCTGCCGATGGTGCTGGGGATTATTGTCGTAGTAACAGGTATGCTTAAGCGGAGGATGGTATCTGCAGGATAAGAAGCGGCAATACTAGAGGCTGTGCCAAAAGCTGGAAAGCTTTGGTGCAGCTTTTTTGTGCAATTCCCCCGAATACACGAAGAATGATGGTGTTTTAATTATTTTTCAGATAAAATATAAAATGACGAGGGCCAGAGAAAAGACGCGAATTTTGAAGGGATGGGTGAAAGATGTCTTCCAAAAACGACATGAAACTGGGTGTGTTCATCGCCGCCGCCGGCATTGTGATTCTGTTCGGGAAGCTGGGGGTGTTCGGATTTCTTGGACATGCCTTGTGGCCGCTCGTAATTCTGGTTCCGGGCCTGTTCCTGCATGTGCTCTTCTTCACCCGCCGTGCTTCTGCATCTGTATTAATACCTGCGGGCATATTAACGGTATACGGTCTGCTATTTGGACTATGCAATACATGGGGCTGGGACCTGATGAGGCATTTGTGGCCTATCCTGCTGCTGGGCATTGCGGTCGGACTTTATGAATATTCGCTGTATTCTTCAGCCAGAACCAGAGGACTAACAACAATCGCTGTTATCCTTGGGCTGCTAAGCATTGTGTTGTTCATCTTCACCCTGCTCGGGACCGGAGCCTTGTATCTGCTGGGTGCCGTTCTGGTTGCCGCAGGCCTCTGGCTGATGCTGGGCCGGGGCAGACCGGGCGGGCGCAAGAAGTGGAACGGCGGCTGGTAAGACAGCCGGGCAAACGGCACAGATTGAGGGAATGGACACCGCTGAATTTGACGTAAGGCAAAATTAGAAAAATTAAACGAAGTTGGTAACGTTTTTTTCAGAAAAAGACTTGCTTTTCATGGTGCTTTCACGATACTATTAAGGATATGTTGGAGCGTCGGGTTTCTGCCTGGCGCTTCTTTTGTGAGACTGCCGTGACATGCTATAAATTTAAACATTTTTAATTTGATAAATGAGAGGATTTGGATACAAATCATGCATTCAAGAAAAGATATTCGCAATATTGCGATCATTGCCCACGTTGACCATGGTAAAACAACACTCGTCGATCAGCTTCTCCAGCAATCAGGGATTTTCAGCGCGCACGAGCACTTGCAGGAACGGGCCATGGACTCTAACGACCTGGAGCGGGAACGCGGAATCACTATCCTAGCCAAAAATACAGCAATTACCTATAAAGAGTTCCTGATCAACATCGTAGATACCCCTGGACACGCCGATTTCGGCGGTGAAGTAGAACGTATCATGAAGATGGTTGACGGCGTACTGCTGGTTGTGGATGCTTATGAAGGCTGCATGCCGCAGACTAAATTCGTTCTGCGCAAAGCACTGGAACAGCACCTTACACCTATCGTTGTCGTGAACAAAATTGACCGTCCGGCTGCACGTCCGAAGGAAGTTATTGATGAAGTTCTGGATCTGTTCATTGAGCTTGAAGCCAGTGACGATCAGCTTGAATTCCCGGTTGTTTATGCTTCTGCGCTTAACGGCACATCGAGCATGGACCCTGAGAAGCAGGATGAAACGATGCTTGCCCTTTACGAAACCATTGTTGAACATATCCCGGCTCCAACTGAAAAAGTTGAAGAGCCCCTGCAGTTCCTGGTAACTCTGATGGATTACAATGAATACCTTGGCCGTATCGCCATTGGCCGTGTTAACCGCGGTGTAATCAAGCAGGGCCAGTCCGTAACAGTTATTATGCGTGACGGCAAGAGCAAAACAGCACGTATCGAGAAGCTGTTCGGTTTCCAGGGCCTGAAGCGTGTTGAGACTGAAGAAGCGGGTGCAGGCGACATCGTAGCAATTGCCGGTATCAAGGACATCAACATCGGTGAGACCATTGCCGATCCGCAGCATCCAGAAGCGCTGCCTGTTCTGAAGATCGACGAGCCTACGATGCAAATGACGTTCCTCGTGAACAACAGTCCGTTTGCCGGTAAAGAAGGCAAGTGGGTAACTTCCCGTAAGCTGCGCGAACGTCTGTTCAAAGAGCTGGAAACGGATGTCAGCTTGCGTGTGGATGAAACGGATTCCCCTGATGCATTTGTCGTATCTGGCCGTGGTGAGCTTCACCTGGGTATCCTGATCGAGAATATGCGCCGTGAAGGTTACGAAATGCAGGTTTCCAAGCCTGAAGTTATCGTCAAGGAAATCGACGGAGCCAAAATGGAGCCGCTTGAACGCCTGATGATTGATGTTCCGGAAGAAAGCATGGGCGCTGTTATGGAAAGTCTGGGAACACGTAAAGCAGAAATGGTCAACATGATCAATCATGGTACGGGCCAGGTTCGTCTGGAGTTCCTGATTCCTGCGCGTGGTCTGATTGGTTACAACACCTACTTCCTGACCCTGACCCGCGGTTATGGCGTTATGAACCATGCGTTTGACAGCTATGCTCCACTGATTGGCGGACAGGTTGGCGGACGTCACCAAGGCGTACTCGTATCCAGTGAAACCGGCAATACGACTCTATATGGCATGATGGGCGTAGAAGACCGCGGTATTCTCTTCCTTGAACCGGGAACTGAAATTTATGAAGGCATGATCGTAGGTGAGCACACCCGCGATAATGACATCATTGTAAATATCTGCAAAGAAAAACAGCTGACCAACGTTCGTTCTGCAACGAAGGATGAGACTGTTAAAATGAAGACTCCGCGTATGTTCTCTCTGGAAGGCGCGCTTGAATACCTGAATGATGATGAATATTGCGAAATTACACCTAAATCCGTTCGTCTGCGCAAAAAGATCCTGAACAAGGGTGAGCGCGAACGTGTAGAGAAGCAGCGTAAAGCGGCGCAAGCCAGCCAAGCGTAAGCTGTCACCCATTCAAGCCGGCTTTTCTTGTTTATTTTCCCGGATAGAAGACCGTTCAAATTGCAGGGATTAAAAGCAGTATAAAACTGCTGAGGATGATATAATGTAAGCGATACTTATATCCGGGAGGAGTGACGAGCTGTGCAGAGCTGGTTCGCTGAGCATCCAATTGTCGCTTACATTGTCATCTTTATTCTATTGACTTATGTGTATAACCGTGTATTTCGCGTCAACCAGAAGCTGCCCATCGGCAAAGAGATCGTACTTTATATTATGATGGCTCTAGGCTCGGGGATGCTGCTCATCTTCCAGCATGACAAACTTCCGATCATCCAGTGCCTGCTGGTGGCGGTGGGGTTAATGCTGCTCGTACGGGTCCGCTACCTCGTAGAGGCCCGGCAGAAGCGGAAAGCTGCAGCTGCTGCGAAACGGCACTAGGCGCAACTTTTAGTGCTCCAGATCGTCTAAGTTATTATAAAGTTATCTAATTCTACCTGAATGAAAAGGACCTAATTCAATTATGAATACTAGCAAGGGCAGTCTGCCGCCCAGATCGAACGGCCAGCAAGGAACCAACAGACAGCAGTCCAGACCCGCTGCCTCAACCAAATCAACGAAATCAACGAAATCAACGAAATCAACCAAATCTACGAAATCTAATAAGAAGAAGCCTAAGAAACGCGGGTTTTTCGCCCGGCTGATGAAACTGCTGCTGATCATCCTCCTGGTTGCCGTAATTGCGGCGCTGGGCTATGCAGGGTACTTGTACTGGAAGTTTGATCAGGGGGGGTTCGGAGTGGACCAGCCGGTTCAGGCCGGGCAATCCGCTTCAGAGAAGCCGCTGACGATGCTGCTGCTAGGCACTGACAACCGTCCGAAGCACCCGTCCAATCTGACAGATGTGATTATGGTTGCGGCGCTGAACCCGGAGACCCAATCGGCAACCGTAGTTTCACTGCCGCGCGATACTTACGTAGAGCTTAATGGCTATAAGAAAACGAAAATCAATGCGTTCTACTCCCGCTTCAAGAGCAAGGAGAAGACCTCAGGGATTCTGGCCGGGGATGAAATGAAGACCATGATGAGCAAATATCTCGATATTCAGGTCGATTATGTCACTGTGCTTGATTTCCAGGGCTTCCGGGATATCGTGGATGAATTCGGCGGTGTAGATGTCAATATCAGCGAGAATATGTGCTACACGGACAGTGTGGACGGAACAGATATTAATCTTAAGAAAGGCCAAGCCCAGCTAAACGGGGATAAGGCGCTTGATTATGTACGTTACCGTAAATCCAATTGTAGTCCGGCAACGAAGCCTTCCGATGATTTTGACCGCAATAAACGCCAGAATGAAGTGCTTAATTCGCTGATCGCACAGATGCAGTCACTCGGAGGGGTGCTCAAAATCGGCAAGGTGCTGGATGCCGTGGACGATAATCTGGCAAGCGATATTGAGAATGCCCAGATCAAGAGCATGATAGCGACTTACTGGAATATATCTAAGGAGAATGTAGAATTTGTGCCGGTGACAGGAACCTGGCGCAGTCCCTATGTATATATTGACGATAAAGAGCTGGACGCAGCCAAGAAAAGCCTTCAGGACCAGATATCCGGCCTCTCCGGTGCCGCTGCTTCTGCGGCCGCAGACAGTCCATAAGGAGCAGGAAAGAATCTACAAATTGAATGCAAGTTTCATCCTGTGCTATAATATAATAAATTGAATGCACTCACGCCGCATAGGGGGCCTGTACTTATGTCCGAAGCCGTTGCTCAGCTCAACGAAACTCTGCTAGCTATGCTGCAGTCGGAAACCTTTGTTCTTCTAAACACTGTGGATGCTGAATCCGGTGGCCCTACATCTACTGCGATTTCCTGGATCTATGCAGTGAGCCCTTCTATTGTGCGCTTATCGGTAGATCACCGTTCCAGGCTTGTGAATAACATGAAGGTCAACCCGCTGGTAACCATTACTGTGTTTGGTGAGGGAACGGTTCATGCCATCAATGGGCGTGCTTCTGTGAAGCAGGACCCGCTGGAGGATGTTCCTTTTAAGATGTGCTGTTTTGATGTTGAGATTGAAGCGGTCCGCAATGCGCTGTTCTACGGCGCTCATCTGGAATCTGCTCCGAAATATGCGAAGGTATACGATGCGCGTGCGGCTGAGAAGCTGGACGGACAAGTATTTGCCGCCATGCAAAAAGCCTAGTGTGCCATCACTAGGCTTTTTTTGTCTCCAGATCCTGTGCTTTGTACAGGAATGTGTAAGCTTATTGTCCGTTACCTTGCGGTTTGGTATCCTCCGGCAGCTGCGGGATGATCCGGCCGATAATGTCGGCCATTTCTGAGGCGAAGCCGGATACCGGATTTCCCTTGGTAATATGCTTTCCCATCTCGGCTAACCTGCTGGTGAGGTCCATGTCGGCAGTAACGAGCGTTCTTACACCCCGCGGGTCTTTGCGGATAGCTTCCGCTACCGTGTATTTCACGCTTCCGACCCGTGAGCGGGTAAGCGATCCGTCGACATCAATGCCGACAACGGCAATGTTGTTCATTACGACACAGTGGGCTCCGTTTACACCGGGAACTCTTTTGGCTAACTGTTCAAAATGATCCTTAAGTGCAACATCGCTTTCGCCCTTAACGTCAGAAGGTTGTCCGTTCTCTGGTGTAGGTTCAAGGGCTGTACCATCTTCGGACAATGTCCGTACTTCGCGATTCCCCTGGCTGCTCAAGGCCTTTGACGATTGTTTATCCTGAGGAGAGGGTGATGTCTCTTTATTAGCGATACCGCAGCTTGTCAGCAGCAGCAGTACCAGCAACAGACACATTGATTTTCTCATATGTGCTTACTCCTTTCAGCCATAGTTCAGTGGTTTACCTTATCTTGCCCTTGCTGAAAAGAGTTATGTATGATCAATCAAACCAGGCGCTGTGGAGGGGATAACATGAAAAAGATATTCGTACTAGACACTAACGTGCTACTGCACGACCCCAATTCGATTTTTGCTTTCAAGGCGAATGAAGTTGTCATTCCCGCTGTAGTCCTGGAAGAAATCGACTCCAAGAAGCGTAATGCCGATGAAATCGGCCGCAACGCCCGCACCGTGTCACGCTTGTTAGACGGACTCCGGGAACTGGGCCACCTGCACAGCGGTGTGGTACTGGAACATGGAGGCACGCTGAAGGTAGAACTTAACCACCGCAGCTTCGTAAAGGTACAGGAAATGTTCGGGGAGGTCTCGAACGATAACCGCATATTGGCTGTTGCCCTCAATTATCTCCATGAGGAGAATGAAAAGGCTGATCCCAGTCCTGTGGTACTCGTAAGTAAAGATGTACTCGTCCGCATCAAAGCGGATGTGCTTGGCATAACACCGGAGGATTATTTATCCGACCGCACCGGAGATTTGAATGAGCTGTACTCCGGCTGCCAGTCGCTGATGGTGCATCCTTCGCTGATCGATGAATATTATAGTCACCGTTTCTTGTCCATCAAACAGCTGTCGTTGTCCTACCCGCTCTACCCTCATGAATTTGTCATTCTGAAGGATGAGATTGGCAGCGGCAAATCGGCCCTGCTCAAGGTGAACAGCGATGCCAGCCGGCTCGAACCGCTGTACCTCGGCAATGATGCGGTGTGGGGCATCAGCGCCCGGAATGCCCAGCAGCGGATGGCGCTTGAGCTGCTGCTGAATGATGATATTCCGCTGGTGACCATTACCGGTAAAGCGGGTACGGGGAAGACGCTGCTGGCGCTTGCCGCCGGACTGTTCAAGGTGGAGGACGAACATAAATACAAGAAGCTGCTGATCGCCCGTCCGGTAGTCCCGATGGGTAAGGATATCGGATATTTGCCGGGGGAGAAGGACGAGAAGCTCCGTCCATGGATGCAGCCGATCTATGATAACCTCGAATTCCTGTTCGATACCAAAAAAGCCGGAGATATCGATAAAATATTGATGGGCCTGGGCAGCATCCAGGTGGAGGCGCTCACTTATATCCGCGGACGTTCCATTCCGTCGCAGTTCATTATCATCGACGAAGCGCAGAACCTGTCCCGGCATGAAGTGAAGACCATCGTCTCCCGCGCCGGTGAAGGCAGTAAGGTGATTCTGATGGGAGATCCGGAGCAAATCGACCATCCTTATCTGGATGCCGCGAGCAACGGGCTCAGCTATATCGTTGAGAAATTTAAGCAGCAGGGCATCAGCGGCCATATCACGCTTGAAAAGGGTGAGCGTTCGCATCTGGCTCAGCTGGCTGCGGATTTGCTGTAGCAGCTCCAAGGCTTGGGTACACAGTTGTTTATCACTTCAGCCCGCAAGCTTAACTGGCAGCACCCGCTCTTCAATCGGCAGCCCGCCGGTTGATTGGCACAATCACGGCCGGGAGATGACCACTCCCGGCTTTTGTCTGCCCGCCCCCGGAACGGCAGGAGGGGATGCTCTGAGATAGCTGGAGCCGATAAGGCGGGAGTGCCGGAGGGGAATTTTGGAACTGGAGGAGCGGGAGCGTCCGCCTTTGTCTCCGGATTTCAACCGCGCACAGCGGTCCAATCGAAGAAATCTGGAGACAACAGCGGCCGGAAGTCCAAATATTCACCGCAGGTGCGAATACCGCCCAACCGGCGACCGGTTCATCAGACTCACCCCCTCATGCCGTTCACACCTATATAATAGAAAGAGAACGTTTTCACAAACGCAGACAAGCACGTATATGTCTGCTAAAATGAGGAAGACGAGGATCGCGGGAGGAGAGAGAAGCACGTGCTGAGACGCAAAAACTATTGGCTGCTGTTTGCTGTTCTGCTGCTGTCGCTGACAAGCCTGTCGCCCAGCATGGAGCTGGACACGGATGAGGGAAGCTATCCGCCCAGACAGCCGCTGGACCAATCGGAGCGCCCCCCTTCAGGTGAACTTGGGGACGAGCAGAGCTTGACCATACGCGTATCGCTCAGCAGTTTGGAATTTAGCGTACTGCAGCGGATTAGCAACAATTACAGCCTGTCGAGCGGGGTCAGCGTACAGCTGACTAATGTGGACACTGAAGAAGACGGGGCCTCTCAGGTACGTGAGGAACTGACGGTTGGGGATAGTCCGGATATTGTAATGCTGGACGGTCACAGTATTTTTGATCTGGCTTCCCGGGGATATTTGCTGCCTGTGGATATATACCAGAGTGTTCCCGGGAGCACCCCTCTTACCATGCTGATCCCGCAAATGCAGTGGAACGGATACGACTGGGGCGTTCCGCTCGATATTGATCCCTATGTATTGGTATATTCTCCTCAGCGGCTTGCTGAATGGGGGCTTTCCGGGGCACCGTCAAGTCTGGAAGAATGGAGCGGACTGCTGAGCCGGCTGAACGAGGAGGAGACGAAGGAACATCATTTGCTGGCAATGGATACACGGAACCCTTATGGTTATGCTGCTGTACTGCAGAGCATGGGAGGCGGACTGCTGTCTATGAGTGAAGCGCAAGCGGCGTGGACGGAAGCTGCCCGCGGATATTTTTATCTGACCAGCCGGTTTAATCAGGATATCTGGGATATGCTGCAGGATGGCAAGCTTGCGGTGGCCGTAGTGCCGCTCTCCGAATGGAGAAAATATGGAAACTCCACGCTGGCGGTCCAAGCGCCGCTGGAACAGACGGGCCACAACATCTACGAGGCAATCCATAGCCGCTTTTTTGCGCTCCCGGCACAATCCGGCAGCCCTGAAGCAGCGGTCAAATGGCTTGCTTATGTGACTTCAAGCTCGGCTCAGCTGGAATGGCTGGAGAATACGGACCATCTGCCTGCACTGGATGAGCTGTACCGCTCTGGATTGCCTGAAATCTCCCGGCTTCCGTTCGACTCCGGATTATTCCTCACCGATGACCCCGAGTCAGACTCTGAGGGCGAGTGGAGCCGCAAGGCAGAAGCGGCTATTCTACTCTTGACCGGCAAGCTGGATGCGGCGGGATATCAAGCAGCGGCCGCAGCCTCAGAATGAGAGGGACAGCTTGACATGGAGCACGCCGTCCGAGCTGGATACTTCTGTGGCATGCAGGAATGAGACGATTTTTGATGGATAGAAGCCCAGATCGAACTCTTCCTCCAGCGCCTGACGGGTGGTATCCGGCAGCTCCAGTCCATTAAAGACCACATGGTCTACATGGAACATTAATCCGTTGACCGGTTCCTCCTGAATGGTGTAATGACCGGTCAATGTCAGTGACAGTCCGCCGCTCTTGCCCGTGGCTGTAATCTCGTTGTCCTTGAAATGAAAAGCGAAATCCTTGAACAGCGTATTCTGCGTGACCAGGAATTCGTTCAAATCCTCCTCCTTCAGCGCAAGATTATAAGTCATCCCCTTACGGACCAGCACACCATCCCGGTTCTGGACGAACTGCGGCAGATGCTTCATCGCCGAGGATAACGCCTTGAAATAAGTCTTAACCTCATGTATCCCGATATTCTCCCAATATTTACTGAACTCCTCCAGCAGTACCCCCATGCGCTCAGGATCTGTACTGGCCTGAATACCGCCCTCAATTTCTTCATTTAAAGCAAGCACACGCTTTTGCTGCTCCTGGAGCGCTGTTTTGAGCCCAGCAAGCTCTTCAGAGCTGCGCTGTGCGGCCGCAATTGTTTTTTTTAAGTCCTTGTACTGTGTTTCATACTGCGACAGGGTGTCCCGGTCCTGCCCCATAATAATCTCATAATAATCATAAAGAGCGAGTACTCTGCTGATGCTTTTGGCGGACAGTAAGGCTGCAAGCAATCCGTCGCGTTCCCCCATATAATAAGCCCGCACAACTGCGCCTGCGCGTTCCTGCTGATCTGCAATGGCCGTTTGTTTGGCGGCCGACTGCCGGGTCAGCGTGGCGACTTCACTTTCAAGTGCTTGTTGTTCTGCCGTAATCCGGACAATCTCCCGTTCAATCTCCGCTGAGGACAGAGTCTGTTCGAGCAGCTTGCGGGTTTCTTCATTATCCGGAACGGCAGGCGCTGAAGCACGGAGGCCGGAACCGGGGTCGGCGGACAGATATACCGGTGAAGCCAGCGGCAGAAGTGTGCAGGTGAGAAGGAGTAGAGCTGCAAATAACCGGCGTAAGGAACTGCGGAATAACACCACATCACCACCTTGAACAGAGTTGAGTAATAGGTATGTACTAATAATATGTTTCTGCCTGTTAAAATATCATACCCTGTTTCGGCATCCGGGAACTACATTCGGACAAACAAAAAAAACGGAGTTGCTCCTTGAGATAAAGGAACACTATCCGTTTCAGTACTGTATATGCGTTACAGCGGCAGACCCATCTGAAAGACTGTCCAATAACTGAAGCCCGTAAAGGTAAGGATCATATAACCCCAGAAGAGCAGAATGTAGGTCTTTTCCGTGAATTTCATGTAGCCGAGGATCACAAAAAAAGCGGTTTGTAAAAAGAATAGCAGGGCCATTTCCGTAAGATCACCGGCGAAAGCCATAAGTCCGATAACGAGTGTGAAAAATCCCAATACGCGAAACATGCGGTCCAAGAGAGAGTCCCCCTTCCAGTATGAATCCGGCTACTGCTGCTTACCTTTCATTATAACGGCTCTGCAAAACACTGTAAACGAATTCATTGAAAAAAAAGGCAGGAAATCATAATATTTATGATTTTTATAATTGACACAAGTTTTTCTCTTGGAATTTAAGAATTTATAGCATTGTAAGTATGAGGTTCAGCCAAAATGGCAATACAATTTAGTATCAAATAGATTCTATGAACTCTAATAGAGGCATAGAAATGGAGTAAGCAGCTTTTATCCCTATTCACTACCCGGCGGAGCTGCCGGTTCTGAAGATGGTTATTTCATGATGTTGTTAGGAGGGTTAGGCTTTATGACAGCCGTTAGACAGGATGCTTGGAGTGCGGAAGATGATCTGATATTGGCAGAAATAACGCTGCGTCATATCCGTGAGGGCAGCACACAGCTTGCTGCTTTTGAAGAGGTGGGTGAAAAAATCGGCAGAACCTCGGCTGCCTGCGGTTTCCGCTGGAACAGCTGCGTACGCAAAAGTTACGAGGATGCTATCGGGATCGCTAAAGGCCAGCGTCAGAAACGAAGTTATTTGAAGAAACAGCCGGCTTCCAGAGGTGCGCAGGTAGCGGGACTGATTCTTGGAGACATTGAAGAGGACTACGGACGAAGCGAAGGGTTAAGCGAGAACAGCTTATCGATTGATGCGGTAATCCGGTTTCTGAGACAATGGAAAGGCACGTTCCAGGAGGCTGGACGGCAACTGAAGATGCTGGAGCGGGATTTGCGAGAGAAGGAAGATGAACTGACGGAGCTGAGAGCAGAGAATGAACGCTTATCCAAGGAAGTTAATCTAGCCCAGAGCGATTACCGTGTAGTCAATGATGATTACAAAGCGCTGATCCAGATTATGGACCGGGCCCGCAGACTCGCATTTCTAAATGAAGAAGAAGAGGAAAAAACCCGCTTCAAAATGGATGCGAATGGAAACCTGGAACGGATCGAATAGAACATGAATCCCGCGAATCCTGCATCCCAGTGCCTCACGGCACCGGAATTGCAGGATTTTTTGTGTTTTGCTTTGAGCGGAGGTGCAGGATATAATTAGGAAAATTACCGGGCGGCAGGAGGATGTGTTTGCATGAAAATTGATATTATAGGGGCGGGGGCACTCGGGCTCCTGCTTGCCGGCAAGCTCATCGGTGCGGGGAATGAAGTCAGACTGTGGTGCCGGAGTGAGCAGCAGTGCAGGGAATTAGCAAACAGCGGTCTAACGGTCAGCTATGAGGACGGCGGGGAGGCAATATCCGTTAAGGGTGACCGCTTCTCGGCCGAACCGGTGAGTAAGTATACGCAGCGGCAGCTGGCTGATCCGGGAGAGGTTACATTGATAACCGTCAAACAAAGGGTGCTGCATCATGAGCTTCCGGAGATTCTGCGGCCGCTTCAAGACCGGAATCTTACAATTATATGTTTCCAGAACGGCTGCGGACATTTAGAGCTGTTGCAGGAGCTGCTGCCGGAATCCTCCCTCTGGGTGGCGGTAACCACTGAGGCTGCCAAGAGGAAAACATTAACAGAGGTTATTCATGCAGGTAAAGGGGAAATCTGTATAGGGAAAAGCAGTCATTCTCTAAATCCCAATGAATCAAACGCACAGGATTGGGGCAATGGCGGCGTAATAAGTTTTGCTGAGGCCCTTGCAGCAGCAGGATTCAACGCCTCTCTGTCGAAAGAAGTGGATACCATCATTTACCGGAAGCTCTTGATCAATGCTGTAATTAATCCTCTAACCGCAATATGGCGGATCCCAAACGGCGAGCTGTTGGCTTCACCTGAGCGTGTACAGATCATGAAGGAACTGTACACAGAGGCTGTACAGACCTATGATGCCTGCGGGATAACCTATGAGAAGCATGTCTGGGAGGCCATTCTTGAAGTTTGCCGGGCTACATCGGGCAATATTTCATCCATGCTGGCCGATGTGCTTGCTTCAAGGGAAACGGAAATCCGCTGGATTAACGGAAGCATTGTGAATATGGGGCTGCAGCACGGGGTTGAAGTCCCGCTGCACCGCTGGATCTGCGGACTGGTAGAGGGCATGACTGTGAGGGAGAGGTGAGGCTGTTTGGAATTTTTGCGGAATTCGTTCGGCGTGTTAAGCGTTATTCCGATTGTTCCTTTTTTAATCGTTTATTTCGCGGGCATCGGTCTTAAGCAAGAGAAGAGGAAAACTTTTCTGCTGGCGATGGACGTGACTACTTTATTTTTACTGCTGTCAGTTTCAGGATTATTCAATACGATCTTTCATTCGAATTTCGGGTTCTTTCTTATACTACTTATTGTATTAATATCCGCTGGACTGATTGGAGGCGCGCAAAACCGGCTCAAGGGGACGGTCGACGGAAAACGGTTATTACGGGCAGTTTGGCGACTTTCTTTCTTTTTTATGGGCGCCAGTTACGTATTATTTATGATTGTAGGCCTCATACGATACATATCACAAGCGATGTAATGTTCCACTGCTCCGGTGAAGCGTCAACGTCACAAAATTTTAAAGAATTAAAAAAAAGTCGTTTTCAGAAAATATTGCTCTAGATTTTTTTGACCACTGGTTGTATAATCATAAACCATATACCACATTCTATTTAGGGGGAACTGCTAGATGAAGAAGAGTAAAAGTCTATTGCTCATGTTCGCATTAGTTTTGGTTATCGGCACAGTGCTTGCTGGCTGCGGCGGAAACAACAACAATGCTAACAGCGGCACCAATGCTGCAGCAACAAATGCAGCTGGTAATGAAGGTAGCACGAACACAGGAACAACCGGTGACGAGAAACTGGCTGCTGACCAGACACTTAGAGTCAACCTGACTGCAGAACCACCTACTTTTGACCCTGCTCAAGCTCAGGACAGCCAAGCTAATACCGTCCTGAAAACTATGTATGAAGGTTTGACCCGCATGAATGACGAAACTGGCCAAGCTGAGCCAGGAATTGCCGAATCTTGGGAAATTTCCCCTGACGGTCTGGTATATACATTCAAACTGCGTGATGCACAATGGAGCAACGGCGACCCTGTAGAAGCTGCTGACTTCGTTCGCGCCTGGAAAATCGTGCTGGACCCTAACACAGATCCAACTGCACCTTATGCTTACCAATTGTACTACCTGAAGAACGCTGAAGAATATTATGGAAAGAAAGTTACAGATTTCAACGAAGTGGGCGTAAAAGCTGTTGATGCGAAAACTCTTGAAGTTACGCTGAAAGCACCAACTCCATACTTCCTTGGCCTTCTGTCCTTCTATACTTATTACCCTGTACACAAATCCGTTGAAGGTAATACTAAATGGGCAACAAACAAAGATACTATGATCACTAACGGTGCGTTCACATTGACTGAGTGGACTACCGGCCAATCCCTGCAAGTTAGCAAGAACGATAAATATTGGGATGCTGCTAACATCAAGCTTGCTAAAATCGACTTCTCCCTGGTTAACAGCGGCGCAACTGAACTGCTGAGCTACAAGAACGGTGAACTTGACCGTGCTGGTGCACCACACGGCGAAATCCCGCAAGAACAGATTCCTATCGTACAAAAAGAGCTTCCTAACGAATTCCAGAGAAAAGGTATCGCAAGTACCTACTACTATGAATTCAATATCACTGAAAAACCTTTCGACAACGTTAAAATCCGTAAAGCCCTGGCAATGACTGTTAACCGTCAATCGCTGATCGACAACGTAACACTTGGCGGACAAATTCCGGCATTCGGCTATGTACCTCCAGGTATCGCTGGCGCTGACGGCGAGTTCCGTACTGCAATTAAAGACGACTACTTCACTGAAGATACTGAAGCAGCTAAGAAATTGCTGGCTGAAGGTCTGGCAGAAGAAGGTCTGACTGAACTGCCACCGGTTGAATTGTCTTACAACACAAGTGAAGGCCATAAGAAAATCGCTTTGGCTGTAGCTGACATGTGGAAACAAACTCTGGGTATCACTGTAAACACTGTTAACCAGGAATGGGCAGTATTCATCGACAACCGTCAAAACCTGAACTACCAGATCGCACGTGCTGGCTGGACTGCGGATTACAATGATCCAATGACCTTCCTGGATATGTGGGTAACAGGCGGCGGTAACAACGATACTGGTTACGCTAACCCTGAATATGACAAGCTGATCGCTGACGCTAAAGCAAGCTCCGACTTGGCTGCACGCCAAGAAATGTTTGCAAAAGCTGAAAAAATGATCATTGAAGATGATATGATCCTGATTCCGTTCTACTACTATACAAACAACGCCCTGACTAAAGAGTACCTCAAAGGTGTAACTCTTGACTTCAGCGGTGCAATTGACTTCACTCGTGCTTACCTGCTTGAGCACTAAGAATGGTAGAACCTTCGGTTAGCTTAACAGAATAGTGGTTGTCTGAAGGTAGCAATATACTTCGGGATATATATGTGGAATTCCATATATATCCCTTTTTTTTGCATTTCAGGCTTTTTGTTAAAGATTTCACGAACTTACAAAATAAGAAATTAGACAAATGGCCAATTTTTTCATAAAATCTAATTATGTGTCTCAAAAAAAATGTCGAAGGAGGTGTTGATGGGGATGGTTCGTTATGTTGCCAATAAGTTCTTCTATATGCTTGTCTCGCTGTTTGTGCTAATTTCAGCGACCTTTTTTCTGATGAAAGCCATTCCGGGGGACCCGTTTACTTCTGAAAAGAAAGTTCCGCCGGAAATAAAAGCGCGTTTATACGAGCAATATGGACTGGACAAGCCGCTCTATCATCAGTATTTCAAGTATTTGGGTGAAATTGTCCAGGGTGATCTGGGTGTATCCATGAAGCGTCTGAATCAGGATGTAACTCACTTGATCGGACAAACGTTCTCGGCGTCTCTAAAGCTGGGGGTTATCGCAATTATAGTGTCGGTTATTGTCGGAGTCTTTCTCGGCATGATGGCGGCACTCTATCACCGCAAGTTTATTGACAGTGCGGCTATGGTGCTGGCGGTGCTGGGGATTGCGGTTCCGAGCTTTGTAGTCGCCTCGCTGCTTCAGTATGTGTTCGCCTACAAGTTCCACATGTTCCCGGTTTCCGGATTTAAGGGTCCGCTGTATTATGTCTTACCTGTAACCGCACTCTCGGCACAGCCGATAGCCTTTATAGCGAGGCTAACGCGCTCAAGTATGCTGGAAGTGCTGCATGCAGATTACATTAAGACGGCTAAAGCCAAAGGCCTAAGCTGGGCAGCAATCTTAAGCCGTCACGTACTGCGGAACGGAATTCTGCCGGTTGTAACCTATATGGGACCAATGACGGCTAACATCGTAACGGGTTCTGTAGTTATCGAGCAGATCTTCGGTGTCGGCGGTATCGGTAAGCAATTCGTCGAAGCGATTGGTGTGCGTGACTATACCGTTATTATGGGGATTACGATTTTCTACGGTGTATTGCTCATGCTAGCACGCTTTATCACGGATATTGCTTATGTGTTTGTAGATCCGCGTATCAAACTAAGTGGTGGAAAGGAGGGCTAAAGATTGGCTTCTGACAAAAATGTGGTATCGCAGGATGCGAACCTGAAACCGGAAGATTTCCGTAAAATCGGAATTGATGAGCGGCAAGCTGAAGTCATTCAGCGCGAAAGTTTGTCTGCCTGGCGGGATTCCTGGGAACGTCTGCGCCAGAACAAAATGGCAATGACAGCACTGGGTATTCTCGGACTAATTATCCTTGCGGCGCTTATCGCTCCGTTGTTCTCAAAGTACAATTACTACTCTAATGATTTGCTCAGTACCAACAAGCCTCCTTCATCCGAGCACTGGTTTGGTACAGATGATCTGGGACGCGATATCTTTGTCCGTACCTGGTACGGTGCACGTATCTCACTGATTGTCGGCCTGGCTGCCGCTGCCATTGACCTTTTGATCGGGGTTATCTACGGCGGAATCATGGGTTACTTCGGTGGACGTGTAGACAATATTATGAACAAAGTATCTGAAATTCTTTACTCCATTCCTTACCTGCTCGTTGTTATCCTGCTCCTGGTTGTGCTTGAACCAAGCCTTGGGACGATCATCCTGGCGCTGACAATAACGGGCTGGATTACCATGTCCTGGATTGTCCGCGGGGAGATTATGCAGCTTAAGAACCGTGAGTTCGTTCTGGCCTCGCGTTCGATGGGTGCAGGATCCAAAAGACTGTTGTTCAAACATCTTTTGCCGAATGCGGTAGGTCCGATTATCGTAACCATTACACTGTCTGTACCAAATGCCATCTTTGCTGAAGCGTTCCTGAGTTTCCTCGGACTTGGTGTACAGGCTCCTGTAGCTTCCCTCGGATCGATGATTAATGATTCACTGACTGGCTGGCTTTATTATCCGTGGCGTTTCCTGTTCCCGGCTATCCTGATCAGCTTGACCATGCTTTCCTTTAATATTTTTGGTGACGGTCTCCGTGATGCACTGGATCCTAAGCTGAAGAAATAAGGAGGTGAACAATGATGGAACCCATTCTGCAAGTCAAGGATTTGCAAGTTTCCTTTTTTGTAAAAGGCGGAGAAGTTCAGGCTGTACGCGGTATGAACTTTGAAGTAGGCAAAGGCGAGACCGTTGCCATTGTCGGTGAATCCGGCAGCGGCAAAAGTGTCACTGCACAGTCAATTATGCGGCTGCTGCCTGCCCCGCTCTCCAAAGTGAAGCAAGGCGAGATTGTTTTTCAAGGAAAGAATCTGCTGGACCTTAGCATGAAACAAATGGAATCGATTCGCGGCAAAGATATTGGCATGATATTTCAAGACCCGATGACTTCTTTGAACCCAACTATCAAAGTGGGCAAACAGATAACCGAAGTTTTGATCAAACATCAGAATATGTCAGCGGCCGAAGCGAAACAGCAAGGTATTGAAATGCTGCAATTAGTAGGCATTAAAAATGCGGAGGCTCGCTTTAACCAATATCCCCACGAATTCTCCGGCGGGATGCGCCAACGCGTAATGATTGCCATTGCTCTGGCCTGCCGCCCGGCTCTCCTGATTGCGGATGAGCCGACAACGGCGCTTGACGTAACCATTCAGGCGCAAATCATGGATGTTATGAAAGAGATGCAGCAAAGACTAGGGACCTCCATTATCCTGATTACACATGATCTCGGCGTGGTTGCCGGCATGTGTGACCGGGTCATCGTAATGTATGCTGGTGAAGTGGTCGAAACAGGGACACGCTGGGAGATTTTCAAGAATCCCCAGCATCCTTACACCAAAGGTCTTTTGCGGTCGATGCCGCGTCTTGACCAAAAGAAGGGTGAGCCGCTGATTCCGATCATCGGTACTCCCCCGGATCTAATTAAGCCGCCGGTCGGTTGCCCGTTCACAGCGCGTTGCAGTGAAGCAATGCATGTCTGCGAACAGATCGATCCCGGCGCCACAGAGTTCAGCGAAACGCATATGGCGCGCTGCTGGAATCTGCATTCGATGGCCAAGGAGGTGCAGTTCGTTTGAGTAAGAATCTGATTGAAGTAGAAGGTCTTAAGAAGTATTTCAATGTAGGCAAAGGAAGAGTTCTTAAGGCTGTTGATAATATTAATTTCTCGATTCGCGAAGGCGAAACCCTGGGTATGGTAGGGGAGTCCGGTTGTGGTAAGACTACTGCAGGCCGTACGGTTCTCCGCTTGTACGAGCCGACTGCAGGAAGCGTGAAATACAATGGTGTAGATATCTACAAATTGTCCGGCAGCAAAATGAAGGCTATGCGCCGTGATATGCAAATGATCTTCCAGGATCCGTATGCATCGCTTAATCCGCGGTTAACAGTTTCGGATATCATTGGTGAAGCACTGGACATTCACAATCTTGCTGGAAGCCGTCAGGAACGCAAGAAACGGATTGAAGAGCTGCTGGACATGGTTGGACTTAATCATGATCATGCCACCCGCTATCCGCATGAATTCTCAGGCGGCCAACGCCAGCGTATCGGTATTGCCCGTTCCCTTGCGGTTAACCCTAAGTTCATCGTCTGCGATGAGCCGATCTCCGCACTGGACGTGTCCATTCAGGCACAGGTAGTCAACCTGCTCAAAGAACTTCAGGATCGTCTTGGACTTACTTATCTCTTCATTGCGCATGACCTGTCCATGGTTAAGCATATCAGTGACCGTGTAGCTGTTATGTACCTGGGTAAAATGGTTGAACTCGCGGAAAGCGAAGAATTGTACGCTAACCCGATCCACCCGTACACCAAGTCGCTGCTCTCGGCGATTCCGGTTCCGGATCCGGAAATCGAAGCGAACAAAAAACGCATTCATCTGCATGATGAGCTTGGCAGTCCGATCTATGCTGCCGGCGAAAAAACAAATGACAGCGAATTTGAATTGGTAGAGGTGTCCAAGGGACACTTTGTTGCTAAACAGTTCGCTTAAAATTTAACAGCAGCATCACCGTAGGCGGGAGCGTTCAGCTCTCGCCTATTCTTTCAGTATAAGCTTGTATAGCTTCATGCCGGCGCTTCTTTCTTTGACGCCGCACCCAACTTTGGATACAATCATAAAGGGTTTACCGATTTATGATTACATACAGCAGGTTATAGTAGAACAGGAGGCAAATGCATATGAATGTTGTACCGGAACCACTTCCGGGCGGATCTGCGCTCGCCAGTGACTATATACATCAATATGAAACTGTAGGACATTTGTACGGCGGGGATTTCCGCAACCGGGAGAGCCGGGTTAAGCGTGCAGAATGGCTTGATGGAACCGCAGACCTCCGTGCTGACCGTACCGGGGTTGTTTCATACTTACGCAGCTATAACGCAGAGCATAATGCCCATGAAGCGGTAATGCGCTCCCTTGACTTGTTGGAGCAGCCGGATACGCTGGTGGTCACAGGCGGCCAGCAGAGCGGTTTGTTCACAGGTCCGCTCTTTGTAGTATATAAGGCAATTACTACAATTCAGGCTGCGCGGGAAGCAGCAGCCCAGCTTGGGCGCCCCGTTGTTCCGCTGTTCTGGATTGCCGGTGAAGATCATGACTGGGATGAAGTCAATCATACCTATGTACTGAACCGGACGGGCGAAATTTCGCGGATTAAGCTGGATAAAGGTGAAGGTCCGCGTTCTTCTGTCAGTGAAATCAAGGTGGAAGCAGAGAGCTGGCTTCAGGCTATAGGGCAGCTGGACGGATTGCTGCAGGATAGCGAATTCAAACCGCAGGTTATGGAGTTTGTCACAGCAGCTTCGCTGGGTGCGGACAATATGACTGCAGCTTTTGCCAAGCTGATGGGTTCTCTGTTCGGGCAATACGGGCTGATTCTGCTGGATTCTGCCGATTCCGCGCTGCGCAGACTTGAGATGCCAATGTTTGCTGCAATGATCGAGCGCAATGACGAGCTCGAGGCTGCCTACACCGCAGCGGCTGATCGTATTGCTGCGGACGGATACGTGCTGCAGGCGGATGTGACACCCGGGAATGCCAACCTCTTTTATATACATGAAGGCGCACGGCTTCTGCTTCATAAGGAGGGGGACAGATTCGCAGACCGGAAATCCGTGGTATCTTTTTCACGTACAGAGCTGCTGGAGCTGCTGGAGAGCCATCCTGAGCGGTTCAGCAACAACGTGCTGACGCGCCCCTTGATGCAGGACTATGTACTGCCTGTGCTGGCTACGGTGCTGGGACAAGGAGAAATGGCTTACTGGGCGATTCCGCATCAGGCTTTTAAGGTGATTGGCGGACAAATGCCGCTGATTATTCCGCGCATGTCTTTTACAGTCATAGAGGGAACGCTTCACAAGCATATGGATAAATACGGACTGTCCTTCACGGATGTGCGACTTGGTCTGGATGATAAACGCAAAGAGTGGTTAACGGCGCAGGATGAGCTGAAGATTGAAGAACGGTTTGAACAGACCAAAGCCGCATTCTCCGCGATGTACGAGCCGCTGATTGAGCAGCTTGGCGGAATTCAGGCAGGTCTGCTGAAGCTGGGGAACAGCAACAAGGACAAGATTATGGATCAGATATCCTTCCTGCAGGGCAAAGCACTGGATGCGATGGAGAAGCAGAATGAGGCGGCGCTGCGTCAGTGGGAACGGATTGAGCTGTCCGTTATGCCTCTGGGTAAACTGCAGGAGAGAGTATATAATATGATGTATTATCTGAACCGTTACGGTCCGGGCTGGCTGGAGGAACTAATGGCCGTACCCGCCGATTACAGCGGAACACACCGCATCATCTATATGTAGGAATATATTTTAGGAGGTTATAACATGAGTTCGTTGTCCAAGGAAAATAGTATCGTAACCGATATGTCGCTCGCGCCCGAGGGGCATCTCAAAATCGACTGGGTTCGCCAGCATATGCCGGTACTGAACCGTATCCGTGAGCAGTTCGAAGCGGAACAGCCTTTCAAGGGCCTTAAGGTATCGATCACGCTTCACCTGGAAGCCAAGACCGCTTATCTAGCCAAGGTGGTACAGGCTGGCGGGGCCGAAGTTACGATAACCGGCTCGAACCCGCTGTCCACACAGGATGATGTGTGTGCCGCATTAGTTGAGGACGGCATCACCGTGTTCGCCAAATATAATCCGTCACCCGAAGAATTCAAGGCGCTGAACATCAAGGCGCTGGAGAGCAAGCCGGATCTGATTATCGATGACGGCGGAGATTTCGCCACACTGCTGCATTCCGAGCGTCCTGACCTTATGGAGAATATCCGCGGCGGCGCTGAAGAAACAACTACAGGAATTATCCGGCTGAAGGCGCTGCAGAAGCAAGGCATGCTGAAGTTCCCGATGGTGGCTGTAAATGACGCCTATTGTAAATATTTGTTCGATAACCGCTATGGCACAGGCCAATCGGCATGGGACGGCATTGTTCGCACAACCAACCTGATTGTGGCCGGCAAGACAGTGGTTGTGGTGGGCTACGGCTGGTGCGGTAAAGGTGTAGCGATGCGGGCCAAGGGTCTCGGAGCGAACGTGATTGTTACTGAAGTGGATGCGATTAAGGCCGTGGAAGCCCATATGGACGGATTCCATGTGATGCCAACGCTGGAAGCAGCTAAGCGCGGCGACTTCTTCGTAACAGTTACCGGCAACCGGTATGTTATCCGCGGCGAGCATTATGATGTCATGAAGGATGGTGCGATCCTCTGCAATGCCGGACACTTCGATGTTGAAGTGAATAAGCCGGAGCTGGCTGAACGTTCTACCTCCCAGCGGACGGTGCGGAAGAATATTGAAGAGTATCTGCTGAAGGATGGACGCAAGCTGTACCTGCTGGCGGAAGGACGTCTGGTGAATCTGGGCGCAGCCGATGGCCATCCGGCAGAAATAATGGATACCACCTTTGCGCTGCAGGCCTTATCCCTCAAATATGTGAATGATAATTATAAAGATATCGGCGTCAAGGTGGAGAATGTTCCGTATGAGCTTGATGAGCAGGTTGCGCGTTATAAGCTGGAGAGTCTGGGAATCGCCATTGACAGCCTAACGCAGGCACAGGTGGACTACCTGGACAGCTGGAATCTGAACGACTAAAGAATGGATCTGCAAAACCCGGAGCCAATCAACTGGCCCGGGTTTTTATATTTTAGGGGAATATTGCAGAGCTACTTGACAAACAAGAAAAAATTACCTTGCTTATGAAAAAGGTTTTTGATTTTTAATGGCGAATCTATTATGCTTAAGTGGTGAAAAGTGGGGCAAAGTGGGGAATCGGTACTTAGGGGTGGGGAAAGATCATGTTTATGGGGGAATACCAGCATAGCATTGACGACAAAGGCCGGATCATTATCCCGGCTAAGTTCCGTGAATTGCTCGGAACCTCCTTCGTGGCGACCCGCGGCCTCGACTCCTGCTTGTTTGTTTATCCCATGGAAGAATGGGGAATCATGGAGCAAAAGCTTAAAAGCCTTTCACTGATGAAATCGGACGCCCGTGCCTTCAGCCGCTTTTTTTTCTCGGGAGCGACCGAATGTGTATGGGACAAGCAAGGCAGAGTGAATCTGCCGGGGAATCTGCGGCAATATGCCAAGCTGGACAAGGACTGTGTTATTCTGGGCGTTTCGAACCGGGTGGAGATCTGGAACAAGGAGCTATGGGAGCAGTACTTCGAACAGTCAGAGGAATCGTTCAACGAGATTGCCGAGAAATTGGTTGATTTCAATTTTGATCTATAAAACATACAATTCGAATTACTGCCTTGGAGGGATGCAGCTTGTTTCACCACATCACGGTGCTTAAGGAAGAAGCGACAGAAGGGCTGCACATCAAGAAGGATGGTATATACGTTGACTGCACGCTCGGAGGAGCCGGGCACAGTTCGCTTATTGCCTCCAAGCTTAGCGGCGAAGGCCGGCTGATCTGTCTGGATCAGGACGATTGGGCGTTGAATAATGCTAAAGAGAGATTGGCCGAGTACGGAGACAAAGTGGTTACGGTTAAGACCAACTTCCGTGACCTCGAGCAAGTACTGAAGGAACTGCCTTTTGTTCCGCAAAAGGACGGAGTTCCCCAAGTGGACGGGATTCTGTTCGATCTGGGGGTATCTTCTCCGCAGTTTGACGAAGGGGAGCGGGGGTTCAGCTACAATCACGATGCTCCGCTGGATATGCGGATGGACCAGTCGGCACAGCTGACTGCGGCCGATATCGTCAATACCTGGAGCGAACAGGAAATTGCCCGTGTGCTTTTCCAGTATGGAGAAGAGAAGTTCTCACGGCGGATTGCCCGCAAAATTGTGGAGCGCCGGGAAGAACGTCCGGTGGAAGGCACCGGAGAACTGGCTGAGCTGATTAAAGAGGGCATTCCAGCGGCTGCGCGGAGGACAGGAGGACATCCTGCCAAACGCAGTTTCCAGGGTCTGCGGATTGCTGTCAATGATGAGCTGGGAGCTTTTGAGGATGGACTGCATGCTGCTGTACGCTGCCTTGCACCTGAGGGAAGAGTATCTGTAATTACCTTCCATTCGCTGGAGGACCGGATCTGCAAACAGATTTTCAGCAGCTATTTAAGCAGATGTACCTGTCCGCCTGATCTGCCCTACTGCGTGTGCGGTGCCAAAGGAACCTTGAAACTGATTAACCGCAAGCCCATCGTACCCGGAGAAGAAGAACTGGAGCTTAATTCACGTGCCCGTTCAGCCAAACTGCGCATTGCAGAGAAATTGTAAATGACGATAAAGGAGAGTCAGAGATGGCCTATACCCGCGGCAATTTAGCAGTTCAACCCAAGAGAAAAGAAGAGGTAAACCCGCTTTACCGTGAGAAGACAAAAGTCGTCACCAGGCGGAGAGTGCTTCCGCTGCAGGAGAAGCTTTTGTATATGATGACGCTGGGAGCCTTTATCCTGGTATCTGCCGCCCTGATCTGGCGTTACGTCCATATTTATGATTTGAACTTGCAGGCACAGAAGCTGGACAGCGAGATCGCGAAGAGCAAGAAGCAAATTGCTACCTATCAGATGGAGAAGCAGACGCTTGAACAGACGGTAGTCAAGCGGGCAGAAGAGATGGGATATAAGACTCCTCCTGTAGATTCAACAATCCATGTACTGCTTAGCAACCAGGTCACTGACAAAACCGGCAATTAATCAGCGATTGACTTCAATCGCAATAATAGAATCTGTGAGGTTGGCTATGGTAAAAAGAATAAAACTTCGCACGCTGTTTATAGGAGGGTGTATTACCCTCTTTTTTCTTGTTTTAGTCGGCAGAGTTTTCTGGATTCAGGTAATGCAGAGTGAGAAGTGGCAGAAGGAAGCAGCTACGCAGTGGGCACATACTTCAACGATCAAGGCGGTCCGCGGTGTGATTGAAGACCGTAACGGCAGTGTTCTGGCCAGTGACGTTCCTGCCTATACTGTTGTGGTTGACCCCGAGGTCATTGCCGAGAAGGGGATCGGCCAGGAGGTCATCCAGGGACTGCATGAACTGCTTGGCAAGCCTGAAGATCAGCTGAAGAAGCTGGTTGAGGCCAAAGACGATAAGGGCAACTACTACAAGAACCGGGAGATCCGCAACGAAGGCTGGAAGATAAATCAGGACCTGGCTGATAAGGTAACGGCTTTTGTGGACAAGCTCAAGAAAGAGCATGATACCCTGGAAACGGGCGTAGGTCTCGTGAGAGAGCAGAAGCGTTATTATCCGAAGGATTCGCTGGCTGCGCACATTCTGGGCTACACCGACAGGGACGGCAATGCGGTCATGGGTCTGGAAAAGTACTTCGACAAACAGCTCTCCGGTACGGATGGCAAGCTGAATTATCAGAGTGACGGCAAGGGAATCAAGCTGCCCGATTCAGAGGATAGCTACCAGCCTGTAGTGAACGGAAGCAATTTCAAGCTGACCATCGACAGCACCATTCAGCACTATATTGAAGAGGCGATGAAAAAGGCTTATGCCGAGTACAAACCCAAGTCGATAAGCGTCATTGCTGCCGATCCGAATACGATGGAGATTCTGGGCCTGGCGAATATGCCGACCTTCAATCCAAATGAATATTATGACCTTAATCAGGATGCGGCTGGCTTCTATAACCACGCGATCATGTCAAGATTTGAGCCGGGCTCCACGTTCAAGATTGTACCGCTGGCCGGTGCCGTTCAGGAGAAGCTGTTTAATCCGGAAGAGACAGTCCATTCGGGCTCTATCCGGATCAAAGGGTACAGCAAACCGATCTATGATATGAATAGAGCCGGTTATGGAGAAATCACCCTGCTTCAAGGGGTCAAACGTTCCAGTAACGTAGCCTTTGTCAAGATTGGTTATGAACTGCTGGGCCAGGAAAAGCTGCTGAAATATATCAAGGATTTCGGCTTTACGGAAAAGACGGGTATTGACCTCCCGGGTGAAACCACCGGTATTGTCAACCCGAATCCGAACAGGCCGATAGAGAATGCTACCTTGGCCTATGGCCATGGCAAGCTGCTGGTTACACCGATTCAGCAGCTCACGGCGATGGCTGCGATTGCGAACGGCGGCAAGCTGATGGTGCCGCATGTGGTGAAGGAAGTTACCGATCCTAATACGGGCAAGACTACGGTGACTCAGCCGGAGGTTGTGCGGCAGGTGATTTCAGAGGCAAGCGCCCGTGAAACCGGCAGCTACCTCGAGCAGGTCGTGGCAGACCAGGTAATCGGAACCGGACGGCATGCCTATATCGAAGGATACCGGGTGGCCGGCAAGACCGGAACGGCGATTAAGCCTGACGGCAAGGGCGGGTATGACCGGGATAAGGTGCTTGCCTCCTTCCTCGGCTACGCTCCGGCCAATAATCCGAAGATCGCGGTATTCGTCGTAATTGATGAGCCTGCGGATGCTGCCGGCGGCGGAGCCGCAGCCGGACCTATTTTCAAAGAGATTGTCTCGCAGTCCCTGCAATATATGGGCGTACCCAAAACGGTTGAATCTGATAACGCAGTGGGAAGCAAAACGTCAGTCAAGCTGGCGGCTGACTCCTCAGAGCTGCGCAGTACGCCTGATCTCGTGAACAAAACCGTTAAGGAATCCAGACAGTTGCTCCTTAATCAAGGCTTTGACTTCGAGATTGTCGGCACAGGGGCAAAGGTAATCAGCCAATATCCGGATAAGAGCACAAAGCTTGCCGCCGGACAGCGGATTTATCTGCTTACCCAGCAGGATGAAGCAATGACCATTCCCGATTTGAAGGGAGAATCTTTGCGCGATGCCCTGGAAATTCTCAATCTGCTCAAAGTAGGGATAACGGTTGAGGGCGAAGGTTATGTCACAGAGCAGACGCAGACCAAGAATAACAACAAAACGCATATTTCTCTGAAGCTCAGTCCCCTGAATGAATACGGGGAGAATATCCCTGTAGCCATCAACGTTGACCCCGATGCAGAGGAGACTGCGGAGTAGCGCCTATACAGGCTTGTTCTAACCCCTGTTTGTCCCGAATAGTCATGAAGATAAGAGATCATGTCTATACGAGCGAAAGCGGGGAGAACGGAATGAAGGTTTCGAAAGTCGTAACTCGGCGGAGAATGCTGTGGACGCTGCTGGGACTGGCCGTGTTGTTCGGTTCGCTGGCCGTGCGTCTTGCCTATGTACAGTTATCACAAGGGGAGAAGCTGAGCGCCAAGGCTGAGGAATCCTGGCGGCGGAATATTCCCTTCACCGCCAAACGCGGCGAGATTCTGGACAGGGAGGGCGTTGCCCTGGCCTATAATATCAGCTCGCCAACGATCTATGCCATTCCTGTGCAGGTGAAGGAAAAGGAACAGACCGCGAAGCAGCTGGCTCCGCTGCTCGGTATGACCGAGGAGAAGCTGGTCACTCTGCTGACCCAAAAGAAAGCCTCGGTGAAACTGCAGCCCGGCGGCCGCAAAATTACGATGGAGCTTGCCGCGAGCATCCGTGATTTGCAGCTGCCGGGCATCGTTGTGGCTGAGGATAACAAACGGTATTATCCCTTTGGCGATTTAGCCGCACATATTCTCGGCTTCACGGGCATCGACAATCAGGGGATCACCGGGATAGAGAGCATATACGATAAGCTGCTTCAGGGCAGCGCTGGCAATATATCGTATCTGTCCGATGCCGGAGGACGGCTGATGCCTGGCTCCTCGGAGAAGTATACCGAGCCGCAGGACGGACTGAGTCTGCAGCTGACGATTGATAAGCAGATTCAGTCGATCATGGAACGCGAGCTCGATCAGGCCATGGTGAAGTATCAGGCGCAAGGTGCCTGGTCGATTGCAATGGACCCCCGCAATGGTGAGATTCTGGCCATGGCGAGCCGGCCGGGTTATGAGCCGGGCTCCTATAAGGAATACGATGCCGAAGTATATAACCGGAATCTTCCGATCTGGATGACGTATGAACCGGGCTCCACCTTCAAGATCATTACCCTGGCTGCTGCGCTGCAGGAGGGGAAGGTTGATCTGCAGCATGAGCATTTTTTCGATCCGGGATATATTGAAGTGGGCGGTGCCAAGCTGCGCTGCTGGAAAAAAGGCGGCCACGGAAGCCAGACGTTCCTTGAAGTGGTAGAGAATTCCTGCAACCCCGGGTTTGTTGCCCTG
Organism: Paenibacillus sp. IHB B 3415; assembly: GCF_000802655.2. Lineage (NCBI taxonomy): Bacteria > Bacillati > Bacillota > Bacilli > Caryophanales > Paenibacillaceae > Paenibacillus > Paenibacillus sp. IHB B 3415. The sequence continues at coordinate 58,873 of NZ_JUEI01000056.1, forward strand.
GGCCAGCGTCTCGGCAAGGATACCCTGTTTAAGTATATCCGTGATTTCGGGTTTGGCACGAAGACAGGGATCGACCTCAACGGTGAAGCTAACGGGATTCTGTTCAAGCCGGCGCAGGTAGGGCCGGTCGAACTTGCCACCACGGCCTTTGGCCAAGGGGTATCCGTAACACCGATCCAGCAGATTGCTGCGGTGTCTGCAGCGATTAACGGCGGCAAGCTGTATACTCCGCATGTTGCCAAAGCCTGGATTAATCCGGATACCGGTAATGTCGTATCCGAGGTAGAGCCGGAGGAAGTGCGGCAGGTGATCTCTGAGGAGACTTCGAAGAAGGTGCGGGCCGCCCTTGAGAGCGTAGTTGCCAAAGGCACAGGCCGGCCGGCGTTTATTGACGGCTACCGTGTGGGCGGCAAGACAGGGACGGCACAGAAGGTTATTAACGGCCGGTATTCTCCTACGGAGCATATCGTCTCTTTTATCGGATTTGCACCAGCGGATGATCCGCAGATCGTGGTCTACACCGCAGTTGACAATCCCAAGGGAATTCAGTTTGGGGGTGTGGTTGCAGCTCCGATCGTCCAGAATATTCTTGAGGATTCGCTTCATTATTTGAAGGTTCCGCAGCGTAAGGATCAGCTGCCGAAGACCTATAAATATGGGGAGACTCCGATTGTGACAGTTCCCGATTTAACAGGAGCTACCGTTCAGGATATTTATGAGGATTTGAACATGAATTTCATGCTGGCCCGCTCCGGATCAGGCAATACAGTGATTAATCAGGCACCCAAAGCGGGGGCAAGAGTGGAGCAGGGTTCAACCATCCGGATTTATATGGGAACTTCCAGTGAATAATAGGATAGTCTGACAAATGTAGAGTGAGGGATTACTATGAAAATTAATGAATTGTCATCCTGTCTTGCCGCTTCGCGTCTATACGGGGAGGGTGAGACCGAGATTACGGATTTGCAGGTGGATTCCCGCAAGGTTAAGCCGGGCGATTTGTTCATTTGCCTGCCCGGTCATACAGTGGACGGACATGATTATGCACCGCAGGCAGCCGCAAGCGGTGCGGTTGCCCTAGTCTGTGAGCGGAAGCTGGAAATCGATCTGCCGCAGATCGTGGTAGATGACTGCCGGTTTGCGATGTCCGTGCTGTCGAATGCGTTCTTCGGCTCACCCAGCAGCCGAATGAAGATGATTGGGATTACCGGGACCAACGGCAAAACCACCACTACGTATCTGATTGAGAAAATCATGCAGGACCATGGCGTGAAAACGGGGCTGATAGGGACGATTCAGATGCGTTACGACGGACAAAGTTATCCAATGTCCGGTACTACGCAGGAATCGCTTGAGCTTCAGCGCACTTTGAACGATATGGCATCCAAAGGTGTGCAGTGCTGTGTGATGGAGGTATCCTCCCATGCACTTCAGCAGGGACGGGTGAAGGGAACGGATTACCGCACGGCGATATTCACTAACCTGACTCAGGATCATCTGGATTATCACCATACGATGGAGGAGTACCGCGCGGCTAAGGCACTGTTCTTCTCGCGGCTTGGCAATGTGATCTCTCCGTGGAAGGAAGAACGTAAATATGCAGTTCTCAACGCGGATGATGCAGCAAGCAGCTATTTTGCTGACCAGACCGCTGCGGAAGTGATTACATATGGTATCGACACCCCTGCAAATGTCCGGGCCTCTCAAATTTCGATCACGTCCAAAGGAACTTTTTTCCATGTGGATACGTTTAAGGGGGAGGCAGATATTTCGCTCCGGATGGTCGGCAAGTTCAATGTCTATAATGCACTTGCGGCCATTACTGCTGCTCTGCTGGAGGATGTGCCGCTGGAAGATATCAAATCCAGTCTGGAGTCAGTAGCCGGTGTGGACGGACGTGTCGAGTCTGTGGATGCCGGACAGGATTTCGCGGTCATCGTAGACTACGCGCATACGCCGGATGGTCTGGAGAATGTGCTGAAGGCTGTCTGTGAATTCGCTGCCGGCAAGGTGATTACCGTCTTTGGCTGCGGGGGAGACCGGGATACGACCAAACGGCCGCTGATGGGCAAAATAGCTGCCAAATACAGTGATCGTGTCATGGTTACTTCCGACAATCCCCGGACAGAGGATCCGCTGCTGATTCTGCGCGATATTGAAGCGGGACTTCTTGAGGATGGCGTGTCACAGGAACGGTATGAGATGATTCCCGACCGGCGGGAAGCGATCAGAAAAGCTATTGAAATGGCAAGCCCCGGCGATGTAGTATTGATTGCGGGGAAAGGTCATGAGACCTATCAGCTAATCGGCGGAATCGTTCATGATTTTGATGACCGCATTGTAGCCAAAGAAGTGATAAGGGGCCGAAGCTATTGATTACAAGAACGCTGTATACTATCGCGGTAATGTGCGGGGGAGAGCTGTCCTCTGCTGAAGATAAGGATATTGAACTTGCGGGAGTCGTAACCGATTCCCGCAAAATTACGCCTGCCTGCCTGTTCGTTCCGCTGGCCGGAGACAACTTTGACGGCCATCATTACGCTGCTGCTTCTCTGGCAGCAGGAGCGGCCGCTACGCTCTGGCAGCGGGATAAGGGGCCTGCGCCTGAAGGCGGTCCTGCCATTCTGGTGGAAGATACACTGGCCGCTTTGCAGAGACTGTCCTCGGCTTATCTGGGCGAGCTCGCGCCGCGTGTAGTTGCCGTGACAGGCAGCAACGGCAAGACAACGACCAAAGATATGATTACGGCTCTTCTTGAAGTGCAGTACAAGGTACACAAAACACAGGGCAATTTCAATAATCACATCGGTCTGCCGCTTACGATTCTCTCCATGGACAGTGATGTTGAGATTGCTGTGCTGGAGATGGGCATGAGCTCGCGCGGTGAGATTGCCCTGCTGTCCAGGATAGCCGCCCCTGATGTGGCTGTGATTACCAATGTGGGTGAATCCCATCTGCTGCAGCTCGGGTCCCGCAAGGAAATTGCCCGGGCTAAGCTGGAGATTGTGGACGGACTTAAGCCGGGCGGCCTGCTCATCTATAACGGGGATGAACCGCTGCTCGCAGAAGTTATGGCAGAGCCCGGGTTTAATCCGCCGGAAGGGATGCTCAGCTTCCGTTTCGGGCAGTCCGGAGACAATGATGACTATCCTACAGGTCTCATGACTCACGGCGCTGGAATGACCTTCACTTCACATCTTCATGCCGAACGTGCCTTCACGCTGCCTCTGCCGGGGCGTCACAATGTCATTAATGCACTCGCTGCACTAGCGGTTGCGCGCCATTTCCGTGTGACTGACGAGAATATAGAGACCGGAATAGCCGGGCTTAAGCTGACCGGCATGCGGATTGAAGTGATGCAGGCGGCGAACGGGCTGACGCTGCTGAACGATGCTTACAATGCCAGCCCTACGTCCATGAGAGCAGCGATAGATGTGCTGCAGTCCATGAAGTGCAGCGGGAGCAGAATCGCGGTGCTGGGGGACATGCTGGAACTTGGGCCTGATGAAGTTCTGTTCCACCAGCAGATCGGTACCTATCTTGATCCTGCACTGACGGATGCGGTATACACTTACGGACCGCTCGCTGCTCATATTGCTGCGGCTGCGGCGGAGAGATTCGGGGCCGGACATGTATTTGCTTTTGAAGACAAAGAAGCATTGATCACTGCCTTGAACACCAAATGTGGTTCCAGGGATGTAGTACTCTTCAAAGCGTCCCGGGGGATGCGTCTGGAGGATGTGCTTCACCGCCTGAAAGAATATTCTGAAGCTGACTTAAACTAATGGAGGGGGTGTACCCATGGATTATCAATTACTTCTGCTGACTATTGCTGTGTCCTTTATCCTTGCGGTCATTGCCGCTCCGCTGATTATCCCGCTGCTGCGCCGGATGAAGTTCGGACAACAGGTTCGCGACGACGGGCCTCAGACCCATCTGAAGAAGGCGGGAACGCCTACGATGGGCGGAATTATCATCATGGTGGCATTCACGTTGTCTTTTCTGAAATTTTCGGTGATTAATTCGGATTTCTACGTACTTCTGGTAGCTACGCTGGGTTACGGTCTGATCGGTTTCCTGGATGACTATATTAAGATTGCCTTCAAACGTTCCCTCGGGCTGACGGCACGCCAGAAGCTTGCCGGCCAGCTGCTGGTCGGTATCGTTCTCTGCGCCCTGCTCATTTCCGGCGGACATCATACAAACATCAGCATTCCGGGAACATCGGTGAGCTTTGACTGGGGCGGCTGGTTCTACTATCCGTTTATTGTCCTGATGATGATGGCGGTAACCAATGCGGTTAACTTCACGGATGGTGTGGACGGACTGCTGTCCGGTGTCAGTGCGATCGCGCTTGCTGCTTTTGCTGTAGTCGCCATGCAGGCAACCTCAATTGCTGCCGGTGTCTGCGCTGCGGCGATGATTGGTGCAGTCCTTGGCTTTCTGGTATTCAATGCCCATCCGGCCAAAGTGTTCATGGGTGATTTCGGCTCCTTCGGGATTGGCGGTGCCATTGGCGCGATTGCCATTGTAACGAAGACCGAGCTGCTCTTCGTGGTGATCGGCGGTGTCTTCGTAGTCGAAATGCTGTCTGTAATTATTCAGGTCGCTTCGTTCAAAACACGCGGCAAACGGGTGTTCAGAATGAGCCCGATCCATCACCACTTTGAGCTGGGCGGCTGGTCGGAGTGGCGTGTGGTTGTCTCCTTCTGGGCGGTGAGCCTGGTGCTTGCGGCTGTTGGACTATATCTCATCAAGGGGTTGTAACATATGAAGCATCCGGATTTGTACCGTGGTGAAGAAGTGGTCGTCCTGGGGCTCGCCAAAAGCGGCGTCCAGGTGGCCAAGGTGCTGCATGAGCGCGGCGCGGTTGTGACGGTCAATGATAAAAAGGAAAGAGATCAAAGTCCCGAAGCTTCCGAACTGGAATCTTTGGGAATTTCTGTTATATGCGGCGGGCATCCGGAGGGGCTGATTCATGAGGGTGTTGCGCTTGTTGTTAAGAATCCGGGGATTCCCTATTCCGTGGCTCCGGTGCAGCAGGCTCTTGAGCTTGGCATCGAAGTCGTAACGGAGGTAGAGGTGGCTTACCATCTCTGCGCCGCACCTATGATCGGTATTACGGGCTCTAACGGGAAGACGACTACAACGACCTGGGTTGGCCGTATGCTGGAGGCAGCGGGGATGAGGCCTATAGTTGCCGGGAACATCGGTACGCCGCTCTGTCAGGCCGCTCAGGAGGCTGACGGGGACAACTGGATGGTTGTCGAGCTCAGCAGCTTCCAGCTCAAGGGCACGGAAGCTTTCCGGCCCAGGGTAGGCTGTCTGCTGAATGTTGCCGAGACCCATTTGGATTATCATGGGGGGATGGAGGATTATGTGGCCTCCAAATCCAAGCTGTTCGCGAATCAGGGGCCGGGCGACACCGCTGTACTGAACTGGGATGATCCGGTCTGCCGCGAGCTGGTTCCTTATATCAAAGCAGGTATCCTGCCCTTCTCCATGACCGAGGAACTGGTTCAGGGCATCTTTGTCCGTCCGTCCTATGTGCCGGAGACAGAAGATGATCTGAAGCGGGTAATCATCTACCGGGATTACACGGAGAGCGAGACCGAAATAGCCAATGTGGATTCAATCGGCCTTCCGGGCCGCTTCAATGTGGAGAATGCACTGGCCGCCTGCGGCATTGCCATAGCCGCAGGCGCGGACCCGGCAGTGCTTGGCGGAGTGCTGGCTTCCTTCCGCGGTGTGGAGCACCGGCTGGAATATGTGACAGGGGGGGGGCGGACCCGGCAGTGCTTGGCGGAGTGCTGGCTTCCTTCCGCGGTGTGGAGCACCGGCTGGAATATGTGACAGACAAGGCGGGGGCCGCCTACTATAACAATTCCAAGGCTACCAATTCCAAAGCCACAGCCATGGCGCTGGGGTCCTTCAAGAAGCCGGTTATCCTGATAGCCGGAGGTCTGGACCGCGGTTCTGATTATATGGAGCTGCTGCCTGTCCTCGGCGGGAACGTCAAGGCACTGGTGGCCCTTGGGGAGACGAAGGACAAGCTGGCCGCGGTTGCGCAGCTGGCAGGAGTAAAGACAATCATCTCCGTCGATAATGGGGAGAGCGCCGCCGCCGTGCTGCAAGAGGCCGTGCGGGAGGCTTCCGCTCTTGCGGAAGCAGGAGATGTAGTTCTCCTCTCTCCTGCCTGTGCCAGCTGGGATATGTTTACATCCTATGAGGAGCGCGGGCGTATTTTTAAAGAGGCGGTGCATAACCTTTAAGTAGGGGGGTGGATAAGCCCCTACTACGGATGCAAGAGGTGTGCTCCTGATGAACAAATCCCGTCATGCGCCCGATATCTGGCTGCTGCTTCCGATATTGGCTTTGCTGGCCATCGGTATGGTAATGGTATACAGCGCCGGGTCCGTTTTGGGCTTCCGCAATTATGGCGACTCGTTTTATTTTGTCAAAAGACAGATGCTGTTCGCAGGCCTGGGTCTTATCGCCATGTTCATCACCGCGAATACGGATTATGTGGTGCTGAAGAAGTTCGCCAGGCCAGCCCTGATTTTCTGCTTCGTACTGCTGGTGCTGGTGCTGGTTCCCGGCATCGGGGTCGTGCGCGGCGGTGCGCGCAGCTGGCTGGGAATCAGCTCCTTCGGCATTCAGCCCTCGGAGTTCATGAAGATGGGGATGATCCTCTTTCTCGCCAAATGGCTCGGAACAGAGGATTACGATATTTCCAGCTTCACCCGCGGACTGCTTCCGCCGCTTGCGCTGATCGGTTCCGCTTTTGCGCTGATCATGCTCCAGCCGGATCTCGGTACAGGCACTGTCATGTTCGGGGCTGCCTTGATGATGGTCTTCACGGCAGGGGCCCGGATGAAGCATCTGCTCTCCCTGGGCGCGCTGGGTGTTGCCGGGTTCGTGGGGCTTATTGCCGCCGCACCCTACCGTCTGCAGCGGATTACGGCCTTTCTGGACCCCTGGTCCGATCCGCTCGGGGCTGGATATCAGATCATACAGTCGCTGTACGCAATTGGACCCGGCGGACTGGGGGGCTTGGGTCTCGGTATGAGCCGGCAGAAGTACAGCTATGTGCCGGAGCCGCAGACCGATTTTATTTTCTCCATATTGGCTGAGGAGCTGGGGTTTATCGGGGGGCTGGCAGTGCTGCTGCTCTTCCTGATTCTGATTTGGCGCGGAATGAAGGTAGCGATGAGTCTGCCGGACCGTTTCGGCAGCTATCTGGCCGTAGGCATCGTCTGTATGGTCGCTATTCAGGTGATCATCAACATCGGTGTGGTTATCGGCCTCATGCCTGTTACCGGCATTACGCTTCCGCTGATCAGCTATGGGGGCTCATCGCTGACCCTGATGCTTACAGCACTTGGCATTCTACTTAATTTATCCCGTTATGCGAGGTGAAAGACATGCGTATTGTATTAAGCGGCGGCGGTACGGGCGGACATATCTATCCGGCCGTAGCCGTAGCCAGACAGCTGGAATCCGAAGAAGAGAAATCCGTCTTTCTGTATATCGGGGGCAAACGCGGTCTGGAGAGCAAGCTTGTTCCCCAAGAGAATCTGCCCTTTAAAGCGATTGATATTACCGGCTTCCGCCGAAAGCTCTCGATGGACAATGTGAAGACGGTAATGCGTTTCCTGAAGGGGGTGAAGGCCTCCAAAGCCATGCTGCGGGAGTTCAAGCCGGATGTCGTCATCGGCACCGGTGGATATGTCTGCGGTCCGGTAGTGTACGCTGCATCCCGGCTAGGCATCCCGACGCTTATCCATGAACAGAACGCGATCCCGGGTCTGACCAACCGTTTCCTAAGCCGGTATGCCGATACGGTCGCCGTAAGTTTTGAAGGCACGGAGCCCGCTTTTCCGGGGGCTAAGAACGTAATCTACACAGGCAACCCCCGGGCAACTACAGTAATGACTGCCAACCCGCAGCGGGGATTCGCTTCACTGGGGATTCCTGAAGGCAGTACGGTTGTGCTGGTGGTTGGAGGAAGCGGAGGCGCCAAGGCAATTAACCGGGCGATGATTGAAATGGCTCCGTTTGTGGGTAAGGGTAATGGTGTTCACTATGTGTATGTTACCGGAGAGGCTTATTTCGAGGAAACCCGTAAAGCTGTGCGCGAGAAGCTCGGAAGCTTGCCGAACTCCCTGCATATTCTTCCGTATATTCATAATATGCCCGAGGTGCTGGCCTGTACTTCACTCATCGTGAACCGGGCGGGGGCATCGTTTCTTGCAGAGATTACTGCGCTTGGCATTCCCTCTGTGCTTATCCCTTCTCCCAATGTGACGAATAATCACCAGGAAGCGAATGCCAGACAGCTTGAACGTGAAGGGGCAGCCGTTGTGCTGCTGGAGAAGGATCTAAGCGGCGAGGCGCTATTCGCAGCGGTGCATAGGATTATCGGAGCAGACGCTGCACGCCGCAGTATGTCTGATGCCTCAAGACGGCTGGGTAAAAGAGACTCCGCCTCGCTGGTTGTCGCCGAGCTCCGCAGACTGGCCGCAGGCCGGAAACGCTAGAATCCAGGCTTACATTGTCACACACGAGAGGTCACGAACATAGGATGATCCTATAATCGTGACAATCACCCAGAGCACTTCCAGTTCATGAAATATGGAGCGGGGTAGCTTCCCGGCCTATTTCTGTTGATCTGTGTACAGGAAGTGCCCAACGGTGGGTGAGCGGTAATCTCGGAGGTGATACATTGGACAAATTGGTGATTGAGGGTGGAAATCCCCTGTCAGGCACCATACGTATCCATGGAGCGAAAAATGCGGCCCTGCCGATCCTGGCGGCAAGCCTGCTGGCCGAAGGAGTTCACTCACTGCAAAATGTGCCGAAGCTGCTGGACATCGAAACTATGCTGGATATTCTGGAAAGGCTGGGCTGCAGGGCCGTGCATGAAGACGAAACGGTTACGGTCGATACAACCTACGTCACAACCTCTCATGTTCCGGAGGATTTAATGCGGCAGATGAGATCCTCCATTTTTCTAATGGGACCGCTTCTGTCCAGGTTTGGTGAAGTGACGATCTATCAGCCGGGCGGCTGTGCCATCGGGGAACGCAAAATCGATCTTCACCTGCAGGGTCTTAAGCTGCTCGGGGCGGAGATTGAGGAAACCAGCGGGATGATCTGCTGCCGGGCTGCCAAACTGACGGGCTGTGATATTCATCTGGATTATCCAAGCGTCGGAGCCACGGAGAATATCATGATGGCTGCTGCTATGGCGGAAGGGACTACAACGGTGTCCGGAGCGGCCAGAGAGCCGGAAATCCAGGATCTGCAGAATTTCCTGAATGCGATGGGTGCGCAAATCATCGGTGCGGGAACAGATACGATCACCATTCAGGGCGTCTCCAAGCTGTATCCGTGCAATTATGAGGTCATTCCCGACCGGATTGTCGCCGGGACCGTAATGATCGCAGCTGCAGCTACAAGGGGGAATGTGACGCTGACCCACACCAACGCAGGACATTTGACTTCTCTGATCCATGTTCTGAGGCGTGCCGGTGTTCAAATCACAGTTTGCAATGATATAATTAATATCAGCTGTATGGGGCGTCCGCGTGCAGTAGAAAGAATTGTAACCTCCCCTTATCCTTCGTTCCCTACAGATCTGCAATCTCAGGTGATGGTCCTTTTGTCCCTGGCTGACGGATTCAGTGTAATTAAAGAAACTGTATTTGAAGGGCGCTTTAAGCATGTGGAGGAGATGGCCCGGATGGGAGCCGACATTTCCATTGACCTGAACCGGGCGTTTATACGCGGAGTGCAGAGATTATACGGAGCTACGGTAGAAGCCACCGACCTGCGTGCCGGAGCTGCCCTGGTTATCGCCGGACTTGCCGCTCAAGGAACTACCGTTGTTGAGCAGGCGCATCATATTGACCGCGGATATGACGGCATCGAGATACTGTTTCAGAAGCTGGGTGCACGCATTAGCCGCAAGGTACCTGTGCCGGACCCGCTGGATTTGGCCAATTAAAGCTCCCTGTCTCCTTCGGCCCAAGTGCGCGGGAAGGAGACAGGGCCTTATTACGGAGATATGAGAATGCCTAAAACCCGAATACCTCTTCTTAAAGAGGACAAGCCCAGTAAGAGAATGAGCCGTAAAATCACTATTATCCTGCTGCTGCTGTTTATTGCGCTGCTGGCCGTGATATTTTTCCGTTCGTCCGTCAGTAAGATTACGGCTATCAATTTCCAGGGTGATAAATATACATCCCGGGAGGAATTGCTTGCCGCAAGCGGTCTTACGATCGGCGGACAATTCTTCGCGGTCTCCGGGGATTCCGTGGAAAGTGCACTGACAGGACTGAAGACGGTTCAGGAAGCGGCTGTGGACAAGAAATTCCCCGGTGTGATTAACATCAGTATTAAGGAATTCCCCGCAGTGGCGTACGAGCTGGATGAGGCTGGATCGCTTGAGGCGATTCTGTCCAGCGGAGCTGCAGTATCTGTCAAAGATACAGGGATTGCCGTTGAGAAGCCGATATTAACCAACTGGAAGGCTGATGATCCTTACAAGACGAAGCTGTGCCAGGCATTGGCTGATATTCCGAATGAACTGACCAGTGATATATCCGAGATCGTCCCCTCGCCGACTTTGTCTTTTCCGGACCGTATTAAGCTGTATACACGTTCACGGTTTGAGGTCATTACGGCAATTTCACTGCTTAAGGATAAGGTGGAATACCTGAATCAAGTGATTGAAAACGAGCAGCCGGGATTGATCAAGATGCTTGAGGCCGATTCTTATGTCCCATTTCATACAGAAGCGGAGGATTCCGGGGAGGATGCAGACACACAAGAGTAAATAGTCCCTACTAATAGAGCGGAAAAAATGCTACAATCGGTTTTACGGGCAATAAGCAATATCCCTCTTTTTTCTGCGGATTTTTTGAAATGCATTCATGGATATAGCTGTCATTTCTTAAAAGGTAGAACTTATATGCTTTAGAAAAAATTGAAAGCAGTTGTTTGCATGCCAAAAGGCTGTTATATTATTCCATTCAAAAAATTTGTAGAAAAAAGAGGGAAAGGATTAGGGATGTTGAATATGTACAGAGAAGTTTCCCGGGACCGGGATCAAAGCGTATTTTCTATTTATTTGGCTTCACAATTCATTATGATTATAACAGGAGGTGCCATAGGGCTTGAGCAACAATGACATCATTGTTAGTTTGGACATCGGTACATCCAAAGTTCGGGCTATTATTGGGGAAGTTACCAATGGAACCTTTAATATTATTGGCGTTGGATCTGCTGATTCGGAAGGAATACGCAAGGGTGCGATTGTAGACATCGATCAGACTGTGCAATCGATCAAGAGTGCCGTAGAACATGCGGAGCAAATGGTCGGTATTCAAATATCCGAGGTGTATGTCGGTATATCCGGTAATCATATCGGCCTGCAATCCAGTCACGGCGTAGTTGCCGTGCAGAATGAAGACCGTGAGATCGGCGAAGATGATATCGACCGCGTAATCAAGGCTGCTGAGGTCATAGCACTGCCTCCTGAGCGCGAAGTCATTGATGTTGTCGCCAAGCAATATATCGTCGACGGGCTTGAAGGAATTCAAGATCCGCGCGGAATGATCGGAGTTCGCCTCGAGGTTGAAGCAACGATCATTACCGGGGCTAAGACACCAATACATAATCTGCTGCGCTGCGTGGAGAAATCAGGTCTGAAGGTTAAAGATCTTGTGCTTATGTCTCTCGGGGCAGGCGGATTAGCGCTTTCCAAAGATGAGAAATCAATGGGAGCAGTACTGGTGGATATCGGTGCCGGCCAGGCGACGATAGCCGTATATGAAGAAGGTTCCTTGTGCGCAACCTCTACGATTCCGATCGGAGGAGAATTTATAACCAATGATATTGCATACGGTCTGCGAACGCTTACGGATCAGGCCGAGAAGGTCAAGCTGAAATATGGCTGTGCCTGGATTGATGACGCTGCCTCGGATGTCGTGTTCAAGGTTCTGCGGATCGGCAGCAATGTTGAGAAGGAATTCAACCAGGAGGATCTGGCGGCGATTATTGAGCCCAGAGTTCAAGAAATCTTCCATCTAATCCGCCAGGAAGTGAAACGGCTTGGTTACAATGAGCTTCCGGGAGGTTATATACTAACGGGTGGCACCGTTTCGATGCCGGGTGTCCTGAAGGTAGCCCAGACTGAGCTGGCAGCCTCCGTACGTATTGCCGTACCTGATTATATTGGAGTACGTGACCCCGGGTTCACCGGCGGCGTGGGTATACTCCATACCGTTGTGCGCAGATTCCGCGGACGAAGCAGCGGCGGAAGCGCCAATAAGAAGACGGTTAACCGCAGCAAGCAAAGTGCTGCACCTAGTCAGGATTCTTCCAAGAAGCCAGGGCTGGTAGAACGTCTAAAGAATATGTTCAGCGAGTTCATATAAGTGTAAGTCCAGATATACTTGGACTGGCCATCCAAGCACTACTCAAGGGGGAGATGGAAACAATATGTTGGAATTTGATTTTGAAATGGAGAGCTTAGCCCAAATAAAGGTCATCGGCGTAGGCGGCGGCGGAAGCAATGCTGTAAACCGGATGATTGAAAATGGCGTTCAGGGTGTTGAATTCATCACGGTTAATACAGATGCCCAAGCGCTGCATATGGCCAAATCGGAGCATAAACTGCAAATCGGGGATAAACTGACCCGCGGACTTGGCGCTGGAGCCAATCCTGAGGTGGGGAAGAAAGCGGCTGAAGAATCCCGCGATCTGATTTCAAATACGCTTAAAGGTGCAGATATGGTGTTCGTAACCGCAGGTATGGGCGGGGGTACCGGAACGGGCGCAGCGCCTGTAATTGCTGAGATTGCCAGAGAGTGCGGAGCATTGACGGTTGGCGTCGTGACCCGTCCGTTTACTTTTGAAGGCAGAAAACGTTCCAATCAGGCAGAACTGGGAATCGAAGCGTTGAAAGAAAAAGTGGATACGCTGATCGTGATTCCGAATGACCGCCTGCTGGAAATTGTGGATAAGAAAACACCAATGCTGGAGGCTTTCCGCGAAGCGGATAATGTACTCCGCCAGGCTGTGCAAGGGATCTCTGATCTCATTGCCGTTCCCGGCCTGATCAACCTTGACTTTGCCGATGTGAAGACAATTATGACGGAGCGCGGTTCAGCGCTTATGGGTATCGGTATTGCGACCGGCGAGAACCGTGCCTCGGAAGCAGCCCGCAAAGCCATTATGAGCCCGCTCCTCGAAACCTCCATTGAAGGTGCACGCGGCGTAATTATGAACATTACAGGCGGCTCCAACCTCTCCTTGTACGAGGTAAATGAAGCGGCTGAGATTGTTACCTCTGCTTCCGATCCTGAAGTGAATATGATCTTTGGTGCAATTATCGAAGAGAGCATGAAGGACGAAATCAAGGTTACGGTAATTGCTACCGGCTTTGAACATAAGCCTTCCCCTGTAGCGCCTGCCCGCCGTCCTGCAGCAAGCAGCGAACCGGCAGCTGACAAGAATGCGAATCTCCGTCCATTCGGCAATCAGACAACCTCTGATCAGCTGGATATCCCTACATTCCTGCGTAACCGCACACGCGGCAACAACGATTAAGAACTAAGAGCAATGAACTGCATAGCTTTTTTACGGAAGCACCGTATTCGACCCGCCTTTAGCCGGGACGAATACGGTGTTTTTTTGTTTTTCAGGCTGTTATAATAACGATAACGGGAGACGATATGAATGGAACTGCTGGACCCCCGGGTGGATTTTGTATTTAAACGGATATTTGCAAGCGAGAGTAACAAGGATGTGCTGCTGGCTTTTCTGAACCGGATATTCATGGATGCGGGTGATCCGCCGCTGGAGGAAGTAGTGCTGCTCAATCCGTATACGGATAAGGATGATCCGCTGGATAAACAATCGATATTTGACATTTGGGCGAAGTCTGTAGAGGGCAAGCTGATTAATATTGAAATGCAGCTGTTCAACAAATACGATATTGAGAAAAGGACTTTATATTACTGGAGCAAACGTTATGCGGGACAGCTTCAGGTAAGCGGTAAATATGCAGACCTCAAGAAATGCGTAACAATCAATATTCTGAATTATAGGGTACTGCCTAACGAATATCCCCATAGTGTATTTCATTTACGGGAAGATGCAACCGGAACGCCGCTCACGGATGATATTGAAATTCATTTCCTGGAATTACCCAAGCTGAATCAGCCTGCCGTTCCCGGCCAGGGCGGTTTGGTGAACTGGTTGCTGTTCTTGAAGGGAATAAAACAATCGGATTGGGAGGTGCTGTTGATGAACGAGCCTGCTTTAAAGAAGGCGATGGAAACCCTGGAGTTTCTGAGTCAGGATTCGGAAGCCCGACGTAAATATGAGGACCGCCAGAAGTTTCTGCTTGATGAAGCCTCGCAGAGAGATGGGGCACAAAGAGAAGGGTTTGCTAAAGGCATAGCAGAAGGCATAGTACAAGGCAGAGAAGTAGGCAGAGCAGAAGGTGAACTAGAGGCAAAACTGGAAGTAGCCAGGAATCTTCTGGCTATGGGGCTGGATCTTCCTTCTGTAATGAAGGCGACCGGACTGAATGAAGAAGAATTGAAATCTATCACTTGAATGAATATTCGAACTTGAAGTCAGCCTCTACAGGCTGGCTTTTTCTTTTATCCTCTTAATATCTCTGCTGACCTATAACTCGACAAAAAAAACGTAAGTACGCCCCCCAAGTTTAGACAGACTTTGAATGCGAGAGTTCCTATACTAATCTTATCGTCTAAAAAGAGAGCCTTCACCCTGGCCTCCGGCTAGATATCCGTTACCAGGCAGGTGAAAACACTGGTTGTTTATATTGACTTGATCTTCGCCGCCAATCTGCTGATCGACGGAATTCTATTGTGGCTGACCAGCTGGCTGGTCAAGCTGAAGGTGTCCTGGTGGCGCCTGTCTCTCTCTGCGCTGATTGGCGCGCTCTATGTCGTGATGATGTTTGTACCGGAGCTGTCCTTCATGTACACCTTCCTCATCAAGTTCGGGTTGTCGGTAGTGATGCTGTGGATCGCGTTCGGATTTAGAAGTCTGCAAAGCTATCTTCGTGCATTAGGGGCATTTTATATCATTAATTTTGCGGCGGCAGGAGGTATAGTAGGAATTCATTATTTGCTGCAAAGCTCAGGCGACATCTGGAACGGCATTATCTTTACTTCTTCAGGCGGCCAAGCTTACCGGCTGAAGATTGGATTCTGGTTCGTACTTGCGATGCTTCCGCTGGTGCTTCTTCTCTTCAAGCTGATTCAGGCCTCCCGCAGGCGCAGGGAGCAGCTGGAGACATATATCGGTGAAGTGACTGTGGAGATTGACGGTGTTATTGTTACCTGTCCCGGGCTGCTGGATACCGGAAACCGGCTCAATGATCCGCTTACGCGAATCCCGGTCATGGTTATGGAATCCTCTTTATGGGAAGGCCATCTGCCGGCCTCATGGAAAGGAAGGCTGACACAGACGGGGGCAGACACACTAGTGCTGGAAGCGGACGGGCAGTCGTTCGCCTGGCAGGACAGAATACGGCTGGTGCCGTACAGAGGCGTTAACCGCGGGGCATCCTTCATGCTCGCGTTGAAGCCGGATTCAGTGATGATAAAGCTTGGCGGCGAAACCTTTTACAGCAAGAGGGTTCTCATCGGGCTGGATGGCGGGACACTGTCGGGAGACGGAGCGTACCGGGCGGTCATACATCCTGACCTGACCCACAATGAGAGCGCTGTAGAGGCGCCGGCAGACAAGGCTATGAGTTAAGGAACATATAGGAGGAACAATAAATGGTCAAATTCAAACTTGTGCTGCAACTGCAGTATTATCGTATGCTGTTTCTGCTGGGACTGAAGAGCCAGGAAATTTATTATATCGGGGGCAGTGAAGCGCTGCCTCCTCCGCTTACACGGGAAGAGGAAGAGTTCCTGCTGCAGCGGCTCTCGAGCGGTGATGCAGCGGTCCGGGCCATGCTGATTGAACGCAACCTGCGGCTGGTGGTGTATATCGCCCGCAAATTCGAGAACACAGGGATCAATATCGAGGATCTTGTTTCCATCGGGGCGATTGGACTGATTAAAGCAGTCAATACCTTCGATCCGGAGAAAAAAATAAAACTGGCCACCTATGCCTCACGCTGCATTGAGAATGAAATTCTGATGTATCTGCGGCGCAACAGCAAAACTAGAAGCGAGGTTTCTTTTGATGAACCCCTGAATATTGACTGGGACGGCAACGAGCTGCTGCTATCGGATGTGCTGGGAACGGAGAATGACACGATTTACCGGAATATCGAAGAACAGGTGGACCGCAAGCTGCTGCAGAAGGCGCTGGAGAAGCTTAGTGAACGGGAAAGATTAATTATGGAGCTGCGGTTCGGACTGCGCGGCGGTGAGGAAAAAACCCAAAAGGATGTTGCTGATTTGCTTGGCATTTCCCAATCCTACATTTCGCGCCTGGAGAAAAGAATTATCAAGCGGCTGCGCAAGGAGTTCAACAAGATGGTGTAAGCTGAAGGAACCGAGGAATAAAATGCCGGACCGGGGAGATAATGTACAGTAATGTTTCTCCTTGGGAGGTAAATCATCATGACCCGAAATAAAGTCGAGATTTGCGGTGTGGACACCGCTAAGCTACCCGTTCTTACGAACGTGGAAATGCGGGCATTGTTCACTTCGCTGCAGCAGCAGGGCGAGCGATCCGCCAGAGAGAAATTGGTAAATGGTAACCTTAGACTTGTTCTTAGCGTAATTCAAAGGTTCAATAATCGTGGGGAGTTCGTGGATGATCTGTTTCAGGTAGGCTGCATCGGACTCATGAAAGCCATCGATAATTTTGATTTATCGCAGAATGTCAAGTTCTCTACCTATGCGGTGCCGATGATCATCGGAGAGATCCGCCGCTACTTGCGTGACAACAACCCGATCCGGGTATCGCGCTCGCTGCGGGATATTGCCTATAAGGCCCTTCAGGTCCGCGACAGCCTGACCAATCAGAATTCGCGGGAACCGACGATCCTCGAGATTTCAGAAGCGCTCGGTGTACCTAAAGAGGATGTCGTCTTTGCCCTTGATGCTATTCAGGACCCGGTATCCCTGTTCGAGCCGATCTATCATGACGGCGGTGATCCGATCTATGTGATGGATCAGATCAGCGACGATAAGAACAAAGATGTATCCTGGATTGAAGAGATTGCTCTTCGTGAAGCCATGCAGCGGTTGGGACAGCGCGAGAAACGTATTTTGTCCATGCGGTTCTTTGAAGGTAAAACCCAGATGGAGGTAGCGGATGAGATTGGGATCTCACAGGCGCAGGTATCGCGGCTTGAGAAGTCGGCTATCCAGCAAATGCAAAAGCATGTGAAGTCTTAAACAGCAGGCTATAGATAAGCGTGGGATATTCCGGAAGGCGCGTGAGCGGCTGCCCGGGGTATCCTTTTGTATGTTACGGCGAAGGCTGGCAATGAATTAAGACATGTTGCCAAGCCTTAAGGACATATACTGGAGCTATAGGTCTGAATGTACAGGGGTGGCAGGATGAATGAAGATTCCGTAGGGTCAGGCAAAAAGATGAAAATCTCTGATTTTCAAACCAAGGATGTCATTAATATTGTCGACGGCAAGCGGCTCGGACAGATTAGCGATCTGGAGCTGGATCTGCGCCGCGGGGTTATTGATGCCATTATCGTACCGGGATATACAAGGTTCATGGGACTGTTCGGAGGCGGTGCGGATCTGATTATCCCGTGGCGGAATATCGTCAAGATCGGTGCCGATGTCGTCCTGGTGAAGATTGAGGAATCCCGGATGCCTCAGGGCCAGGAAGAGCGGGAGATGATGTATCTGGAGCGGCCGGAACGCAGCGAGCGGCGCACTTATTGATCGGGTGCGTCTTTTTTCTGCGTATATGGGTAAAGGCACAGGGGGGGTTCAGGAGTGTGCAGCGTTACATCACTTTGTGGGGCTGAGTTGGTGTGGCAGGTTTTCGGGGCCCCCGCAAAGTACTTGGATAGGCATCGGAGCGTAACATCACTTTGTGGGGTAGAGTTTGTGTTACACTTAAGCGGAGGTGAAGATATGGAACCGTTTATGCGGAGTGACGGAACGCCTATGCTGCTTCATCTGGAGCCGTGGCGTGAGAAGTATAATGCAATCACAGCAGGATTCACAGGCAGAGAGGGCGGCAGCGGTACGAAGCCGTATGACAGCATCAACTGTGCGTTTCATGTCGGTGATGATCCGGCTGTTGTGCTCAGCAACAGGAGGCTGCTGGCGGAAAGTCTTGGTTTCGGGCTCCAGTCCTGGACCTGCGGAGAACAAACCCATGGTAAGGATATAGCGGTAATTACAGAACAGGACCGCGGAAAAGGCAGCCTGGACCGGTCTACAGCTTTTCAGGCTACCGACGGGCTCCTGACTAATGTGCCGGGTGTGCTGCTGACTTCCTTTTATGCGGATTGTGTGCCGCTCTACTTCTATGACCCCTTGCACAGTGTTGTGGGGCTGGCACATGCAGGCTGGAAGGGGACTGTCGCAGAGATCGCAGCAGCGATGGTGGACAGAATGAAACAGGAGTATGGAAGCCGTCCGGAGGATATCCAGGCTGCCATAGGCCCTTCGATTGGCGAATGCTGCTACGAGGTAGATGATTATGTAATGGACCATGTCCGCCGGCTGGAGGCCGGGCTGAACCCGCTGATGATGGTGGAAGGGGCGCCGGACTTATATAGAAGCTCGGATAAGGACAGCAGCAAAAGTATGCTTAACTTGAAAGAAATGAATCAACGCATTATGATAAAAGCAGGAATATTGCCGACTCATATCGAATGTACATCTTGGTGTACAAGCTGTAACAGTGATCTGTTCTTTTCGTACCGCAAGGAAAATGGGGTTACAGGGAGAATGACGAGCTGGATCGGAATAAAGGAGAGTTGAATTTTGGCCTCATTACAGGAAAGAATCGCTATCACCCTGGAACGTGTCGCACAGGCCTGCGCGGTCAGCGGCCGTGATGTAAGTGACGTCAAGGTTATCGCGGTGACGAAATATGTACCTCTGGACACGGTAGCCGCTGTACTGGAAGCAGGGCTCACGGAGATTGCCGAGAGCCGCTGGCAGGATGCAGAGCCTAAATGGAATGCGCTTGGACACAAGGGAATCTGGCACTTTATCGGGCATTTGCAGACCAATAAGGTAAAAGACGTTATCGGTAAATTTGAATATATACACTCGCTCGACCGGCTATCGCTGGCACGGGAACTCCACAAGAAGGCGGACGCTGCCGGACTGGATGTTAAGGTGTTCCTGCAGGTGAATATTTCCGGAGAAGATACAAAGTTCGGTTTGCCGCCCGAAGCGGTGGAGGGTTTCCTGAAGGACATCGCCCCGCTAAGCCGTGTGAAGGTAATCGGACTGATGACCATGGCCCCGCATGAGGAAGATCCGGAGCTTACCCGTCCCGTATTCCGGGGGCTGCGCGAGCTGCGTGATTCGCTTAACCAGCTTGCTTTGACACCTGAGCCTATACAAGAGCTGTCGATGGGAATGTCGAATGATTTTGAAGTGGCGATACAGGAAGGAGCCACCCGGGTACGCCTGGGTACGGTACTAGTAGGTCATTAGGAGGGAGATTGATGGGCGTGATGAACCGGTTTATGAGCTTCTTGGGTTTGCAGGAGGAAGAGGAAATAGTGGAGCGGGAGCAAATTTCCCGTGATGAGGATGAATACGAACCCGCCCCTGTAGAAACACGCAAAAATCAGCGGGCCAACGTCGTCAGTATCCATTCGCAAAAAAATGTGAAGGTTGTGCTCTACGAGCCGCGTTCGTATGACGAGGCCCAGGAGATTGCCGACCATCTGCGTGCGCACCGCACGGTAGTTATTAATTTGCAGCGGGTGCGTAACGACCAGGCAATGAGGATTATTGATTTTTTAAGCGGAACGGTTTATGCCCTGGGTGGAGGAATATCCAAGATTGGGGGCAATATATTTATGTGCACTCCAGATACAGTGGAAATCCAAGGCTCCATAACAGAAATTCTTGGTGACGATCAAGACTACAACAGAATGAGGTGAGCAGGTTTTGGATCAAATATCTTCAATTATAGACATCCTATTTACAATTTACTATTACATGATTATCGTATACATTCTCATGTCCTGGCTGCCTAATCTGCGTGAGAACTTTATCGGTGAGCTGCTCGGCAAGCTTGTCGAGCCGTATCTTACGCCATTCCGGAAGATTATTCCTCCGCTTTTCGGAACGATTGATATCTCCCCGATTATTGCGATTGTCGTGCTCCGGTTTGCGGTAGGCGGGCTTCATTCCATTGTGGCCCTGGTGTTCGGCTAATCACATGAAGAATGAAATTTACGGCCACTTCCACCCGGATGAACGGCAATTTGTGGACAAGGCCTGGGAATGGGTTACGAATGCAGGAGAGTACCATGAGACCAAGCTGACCGAATTTCTCGATCCCCGTCAGGGATATATACTGCAGAGCCTGGTGAACCGCCACCCCGATGTCATTATACGCTGGGAGGGCGGTTCTGACGATGCCGAGCGGAAGCGGGCTATGGTTGCGCCGGATTACCGTGATCTCACGGGTGAGGACATGGAGCTGAAGGTGCTGGCCATTACCTCTGGGGAGCAGAAATTCCTTGCGCTGGAGCATGGTGATTATATGGGCGCCATCCTGGGACTGGGCATCAAAAGAGGCAAGATCGGTGATATTCATGTGCTAGAGGACGGCTGTCACGTTGTGGTAGCTGAGGATATCGCCGATTATCTGTCCATGAATCTGACCGGTGTACACCGGATTAACGTTAGTACAGAGATACTGCCGCTATCCGGCTTACGCAGCAGCCAGGTTAAGCTGGAAACGATGGATTTCACCGTGGCTTCCCTGAGGCTTGACGGAATTGCAGCGGATGTGACCCGGCTTAGCCGGAGCAAAATTCTGGCTCCCATCAAAGCCGGACGTGTGCGGGTGAACTGGAAGGTGGAGGAAGATCCGTCCTGTAGTCTGAAAGACGGTGATGTAGTTTCTATCCAGGGCTTCGGACGGTTCAAGGTGCTGGAGATCGGCAGCTTGACTAAGAAAGGTCGTTACCGGATTCTGGTAGGCAAATTTGTCTGAATTCTTAGCAGGATTACAGGCGTGCTTGTCGAAATTGATATTCTCAAGGGAAACACCCCCCTTCACTTTTGGGGATATCCAAGCAAGCAGTCTTTCATCTTTGTCTTCCGGACAGACTATCGTTCAGGGACAATGGATGTCCGAAATTTCTAGGAGGTGCACAGCATGCCATTAACACCGCTCGATATACATAACAAGGAATTCTCTCGGAGAATCCGCGGTTATGACGAAGATGAGGTCAACGAATTTCTGGATCAGGTCATTAAGGATTACGAAAGCGTTATTCGTGAGAACAAAGAGCTGCACAACCAGCTTTTATCCATTCAGGAACGCCTTGATCATTTTGTCAATATTGAAGAAAGCCTGTCCAAGACCATTATCGTGGCTCAGGAGGCTGCAGATGATGTGAAGAACAACTCCAAAAAAGAGTCACAGCTGATCCTCAAGGAAGCGGAAAAAAATGCTGACCGGATCATCAACGAGGCGTTGTCCAAATCCCGCAAGGTAGCGATCGAGACAGAAGAGCTGCGCAAGCAGGCTTCAATCTACCGCACCCGTTTCCGGACCCTGCTGGAAGCCCAGCTGGAGCTGCTGTCGCAGGATGACTGGAATGCGCTGGAGAGCCGCGAGGTAAGCGAGAACGCGCTTTGAGCACGGATACAGTCTTATGATCCGAACCTCCGGGACGATTCAGACAGCTTGTGAATAACAAAACTCCTAAGTAGAAGATGTTGACCTTGTTTGTTCAAGAATAAACAAGACTTCTACAAAGGAGTTTTTTTGTAAATATAAGAATTTATATGTTTCACACGATAACTTATCCTTCTATTTCTCGCTGAAACGCTACCGTCCTTATAAAAGGACGGCAAATCCGTTTCTACTTGAATTATAAGATGTTTATGCAGGTGCATATACTTTACCAGTGATATTAACAGGTCCCGTTATAGTGATATCTCCCTGAAGATCCTCCTGATTCGAGGCAAACACTTGAACTGTATGGAATCCGACGGATACATTCGTAAGAATGGTCTGGAACGTTGTGGTCATTTCAAGCGGTTCATCTTCATCGTTTGAAATCTTGTTTGTTCAAGAATAAACAAGACTTCTACAAAGGAGTTTTTTTGTAAATATAAGAATTTATATGTTTCACACGATAACTTATCCTTCTATTTCTCGCTGAAACGCTACCGTCCTTATAAAAGGACGGCAAATCCGTTTCTACTTGAATTATAAGATGTTTATGCAGGTGCATATACTTTACCAGTGATATTAACAGGTCCCGTTATAGTGATATCTCCCTGAAGATCCTCCTGATTCGAGGCAAACACTTGAACTGTATGGAATCCGACGGATACATTCGTAAGAATGGTCTGGAACGTTGTGGTCATTTCAAGCGGTTCATCTTCATCGTTTGAAATGGACTCTTGCTCAGCACTGCCAACAACAACTCCATCCATAAGGACTTGAAGCAATAGCTTTGGCTGATCTGGTGGTGTAGCAAAAACGTTCGTCACCTGCCAGCCTGCTGTAGTAGTGAGCTCTACAAAATTAGTTGCAGTAGGAACACTCAGACCAAATGCTAATATCAAGGTTGGTGTTGCATTAATTGGGATAACAACTCCATTGTCGAGATTGGTTTGAACACTTCTGGCGAATTCAACCAAGGTATGTGCCATATTTTCACCTCCACTTATTCATAAGATCATTATATGTTTTTATGACTATTATGTTTGTGGCAAAGTCCTATTAATTTGATAGTCACAGAATTTACAGGGAGGAATAAAAATGAATATTCTTTTTATTACTTCAGGTTTTCGGGCGGTGTACTACTTTTTTGAGCAAAATATAGTAGAAGCATTACATAACGCAGGTCACCATTGTGAAGCTTTTACATTAAATAATGGCTTGAATGCATTAAAGCTTAAGAAAGAATCTTTGCAGCCAGATCTAATTTTGGTCATGGCCGGCTTGAAAATCTCTAAGCCTATGCTGGAATTCATAAAACAATCAAAAGTAATGTCGGCCGTCTGGATGACGGAGGATCCTTATTATATGGATTGGACTGTTCCGCTAATCCCTTACTTTGATTCCATTTTCACGATTGATCAAGCTGCATTAGAACAATATCAACAACTTGGCCATCCACAGGTATATCATCTGCCGCTGGGAACGGATCCGGAAATATTTCATCCCACCTTAGTCTCTGAAGAGTTCACAAGTGATATTTGTTTAGTGGGGGTGCCTTATAGTAACCGCATTGAGCTTGTTGAGTTCTTGTTAGAGAAAACAGAATATCGAATTCAGATCGTTGGGAGAGGGTGGGGCAAGTATTATAATGAATGGATACAAAATGCTAACCGGGATATAGATCTGGTGAATGCGTGGGTGAAGCCGGAAACAGTTGTTAATTATTATAATGGTTCTAAAATCGTATTGAATTCCCACCGTCCTTCTAATGAGAAATACAATAAAAATCGGATAGGTATTATTGCTAAAAGTATCAACAACCGTACCTTTGACGCTGCCAGTTGTGAAGCATTCCAGCTTACAGATTTCAAAGAAGAGCTGGCAAATTATTTTGATGGAAGTAAAGAAGTGATTTCTTATCTGGATAAGCCTGATTTACTTGAGAAGATTCATTATTATATTGCACATGACAAAGAACGCAAACAAATTGCTGAAGAAGCTAGAAAACGTGTTCTGACTTCACATACGTTTGAGCACCGGATTCATCATTTGTTGATGAAAATTCAATCTTAAAGACCTCGGGGTCCCGGGATAAAAAAACGTTTAACAGGAAAACTGTTAAGCGTTTTTTATTTGTGTGTGCGTATATGCGGTACAGCATTATGTAATTCATTGAAAATGTAGTCTTCTAACCTATTACCTTTTGATTATTAAAACATACTATAGCAAGTAAACAGCAAGGGGGGGATATATATTGACAAAGGTATCTATAATCATGACCAGTTACAATAAGGCCGGATATATCGCAAAGTCCATTCAATCCATTCTGGACCAGACCTGTACCGACTTTGAGCTCTTCTTGATGGATGATAACTCGAATGCAGAAACAATGAAAGTCATTGAGCCTTTTCTGAAGGATAAGAGAATCCAATTCTATCAAAGTAATATTCAAACCATGACTGAAAGAGTGGAGAAGGTTAGATATGCTGCTCTAATCAATGAAGCCCTGGTGAAAGCTTCGGGTGATTATATTTCATATGCAACGGATGATAACTGTTATAGAAAAACCAGACTGGAACAAATGGTGAATGCTTTAGAGAGCAATCCGGAGGTCATGATTGTCTATTCTGCGTCATTAGTCAATTATTTGAATGATAAAAATGAGATCACGAGAAACCAGCTAAGACCGGCAAAGAAGGTTGTTTCGGTAGCACCATGCCAAATCGATCATTGCTCCATCATGCATAGAAGATCCATTCTTCCGGTAATCAAAGAAAAATTCGGCTCATACTGGGATGAGAATCCGGAGTTTTATAGAATAGGGGACGGCCGTTTTTTTTGGCGGCTGAATCAATTCTGGGATTTCTACCCGATCGAGGATATTTTAGATGATAACTATATCACAGAATTATCCATTCATTATCAATTGCAGCAAGAAGAGAAGAGTCAATTTATACAAATGCTGCCGCCTCAAAGAACCTGTAAAGAGCTCAGAGAAGAACTGCGGTTAATGAAGCAAAAAAAATAAAAGGTCTGCCGGAGCCGATGTAATGAGGAGGGGAAAACGGAGTGTCTATCTATCTGTCTAATTACTGGTCTCTCTATAGCGAATTCATCAATGTGTTTAAGGATTTAAAATATAGAGGCATCCCCATTGCCCTCATGACGAATTTCTATCAGCAAATTAATGATGAGCTTAGAAGCGATATGGGGCGAGAAGACTTCGTGATGAAATTAAACGATTCGGGCATTAACCAACCCAACCAGATTCAACCCTTTTTCGAAACGATGGTCGCACCTTTATATCAGCCTTATAAGGCGAATGCAAATGGAAAGATATTGATCAATCTGGACTATACAAGAATTTCGCAGAAAACAATAAGTGACCATTTTAGCGGAGAGCATACGATGATTTTGTCACGTTCCAGGGCGGCTGAATATTATGGGATTCCAAATGTATGCATCGGTAATTATAAGAGGGAAACAGGCTGTGCATCAGAAGAATTAATCCGCATAGCAGCTTCAATTGTAGCTGAACACGCAGGACATCCTGCTTTTGGCAATCCTTTTTTTAGCCAAACCTTCCTTAAGCGGATTCCCGGTATTGTAGATGCAATAGATACTGTTGTTCATCTTTATGATCAAATTCCGATAGCAGTTGTAATCATGGGTACGACAGAAGATGTTGTCAGCCGAACCCTGGCCATCGTTGCAGGTATGAAAGGAATTCCCAGCGTTTGTTTGCAGCACGGGATCTTAATGGGGGAAGAAGCGTTTATTCCCGTTTTCTCTAGTCATATCGGGATATATGGAGAATACGAAAAAAAATGGTATGTGGACAGAGGGCTTGAGGAAAAACGAATCGCTGTTATCGGTCACCCCCGCTATGATGATATCTTCAATTCTCCACAGCCATCAAAGGCTGCCTTTATTGAGACATACGATCTTGACCCTAATAAAATTACGTTATTACTTGCCACAGGGCCTAACTTAGATGCAGATAAGATACAAACGCTAATCACTGAGTTGGCTGCTAATGAGAAATTTCAATTAATCATAAAACCTCATCCTTGGGAGCTTTCAAAAAAGCTGATTTCAATCTATACGGATTTGGAACTGAAATATAATTCCGTCCATGTTATCAAAGATAGAAAAGTAGATACACGTGATTTGATTATGAATTCAGACGGTGTCATCGCGACACTTACTACCGTTGCATTGGAAGGTCTTTTGTTTAATAAACCCGTTTTTGTCTATCGTTTCGTTCAGGCAAATCGTGAATACGAATATTATAATTCCCTGGATAATTATGTTCAGAAAGAGCCAGCCGAGTTAACACAAATAGTATCTAAATATTATTCAAGTAATAAAGAGAAATTAAACTATGAAGCTGTGAAGAACAAGTTTTTATTAAATTCATATACAACACAACATTCTGGCAGAGAGCTTTCAAATTTGATTAACCAATTGATCGGTGTAAGACCTGAATAAATGAAAAGGGAGGAGGGGAGATATGTTTTTCAGGAATAAAAAAATCCTGGTTATCGGCGGAACAGGCACCATCGGGAAAAGCATTGTGAAGCTTATTTTACAAGAGGACCCTAAGGTCATTAGAATTTTCAGCAGAGATGAGTATAAACAATTCGAGCTGCAAAATGAAGTGAATGGAAATTCAAAGCTTCGTTACTTGATAGGTGATATCCGTGATTATGATCGTGTGTCAGATGCGATGGAGGATATGGATTACGTGTTCCATACAGCAGCAATGAAGCATGTTTCTTTTTGTGAATATAACCCCTTTGAGGCTGTACTTACGAATATTGTCGGCACGTATAACGTGATAAAAGCAGCGAAGCAACAAAACGTGCAAAAAGTAGTGTTCACAAGTACAGATAAAGCCATTTCTCCGACCAACAATTATGGGGCAACCAAATTATCCGCTGAGAAGCTTATTTCCTCTGCAGAATATTTGAAGGGCTCAGGTACAACCGTATTCTGTACTGTCCGGTTTGGGAATGTGATGGGCTCCAGAGGTTCGGTCATACCTTTATTCGTTAAGCAAGTCAGGGAAGGCAAAGCTATTACCGTAACCGACTTATCCATGACAAGATTTATGATGACGTTAGAACAGGCGACTAAGCTTACCATTCAGTCACTGCAAATAGCTAAAGGCGGAGAAACGTTTATTCTAAAAATGCCAGTGATAAAACTAAAGGACTTAGCAGAGATTGTCGTGGAAGAAACGCCGAAGAAATACGGGCTTGATCCGTCCGCGGTTGAAATCGTTGAAATTGGCTTGAAGCCTGGTGAAAAAAGATATGAAGAGCTAATGACGTATGACGAATCATTGATTGCTTATGAGTTACCCCATTTATATATTGTCCCTTCTCCGTTTGCCCCGAAAAAATTATACGGGAAAGCAAGCAGAGCGGAACCAGGTACCTATAGCTCCGAAGGAGCGATCCCGCTGACTAAGGAACAAGTGCGGAAGTTAACGATTGAACAAAATTTAATCTAGTGGAGGTTAATATGAACATATTAGTAACCGGTGGCACCGGTTTTATTGGCAGATGGGTCGTTGGACGTTTGTTAAGGGATGGACACAACGTATGGGTAATAGATAACTTAGCAAATTCCACACTTGATAATTTGAACGAGTTTGCGGGCAATGAAAATCTGCAAAGGGTCAAAATTATGGATCTCAAAGACCGGGAATCATTAATGGAGTTGTTCCGGGAGACCCCATTTGACCTGTGTTACCATCTTGCCGCAAGCATCAATGTTCAAGACAGTATCGATGATCCTGAAACAACGTTCAACAATGACACTGTGGCTACCTTTTATTTACTGGAAGAATGCCGCAAGCAGCAAGTGAAAATAGTCTTTATGAGTACATGCATGGTTTACGCCAGAGCAAGCGATGAACATGGAATTGATGAGCAATCTCCTATCAAACCTGCTTCCCCCTATGCCGGAGCCAAAATTGCTGCTGAAAATATGGTGTTATCCTATTATTTCGCATACGGTTTACCAGTTGTTGTTGTGAGACCGTTCAATACGTATGGTCCATTTCAGAGAACCGGCGGTGAAGGCGGAGTTGTAGCCATCTTTATTCATAATAAATTAAAAGGCGAATCCCTAAACATCTATGGAGACGGCACACAATCACGAGATTTAGTATACGTAGAGGATTGTGCTGATTTTGTGGTTGAAGCGGGTTACAGTGATCAGCTACATGGAGAAATCGTGAATGCAGGCACAGGAAAAGATATTACCATCAATCATTTAGCAGAGCTTATTTCAAACGGGCAAGCGCCTATTCATCATATTCCCCATATTCATCCGCAAAGTGAGATCCAAAAGCTGTTATGTAATTCTCAAAAAGCTGAAAAAACCCTGTTCTGGACACCTAAGGTAACGATTGAAGAGGGAATAAAACAGACTGAGCAATGGATACAATCAGCCTTTCATAGACAGGAGCGTTTTAAATCATGAGCCCAAGCAGATTAGCAATCCACGGTGGAACTCCAGTACGCAGCAGCTATTTACCTTATGGAAAACAAGTCATCGATGAGGAGGATATTGCGTCGGTTGTTAAGGTGTTACGAAGTGATTTCCTGACGAGTGGTCCTGCGATTGAGCGATTTGAATCTGAAATTGCCAAATTTACAGGCGCGAAGTATGCTGTGACATTTTCAAGCGGAACTGCAGCACTACATGGTGCCTGCTATGCTGCCGGGATTGGCGAGGGGGATGAGGTCATTACAACGCCAATGACTTTTGCCGCCTCAGCTAACTGTGTGTTATACCAAGGAGGCAAGCCGGTATTCGCCGATATTGATCCGCTAACTTATAATCTGGATCCAGCCCGGATAAAGGAAAACATCACAGACAGAACAAAAGCAATCATTCCGGTTCATTTCACAGGCCAGCCGGCTGAGCTTGATGAAATCATTCAAATCGCACGTGAAAATAACTTAATTGTGATTGAAGATGCTGCACATGCGCTCGGTGCAAAGTACAGGAATAAAAGCATTGGATCTATTGGGGATATGACGATGTTCAGCTTTCATCCAGTAAAGCATATAACAACGGGAGAAGGCGGAATGATTACAACGAATAACCCGTTGTACTATGAGAAACTGCTGCAATTTCGAACGCATGGCATTACAAGGGATCAGAGCCGGTTAAGGGGCAATCATGGCCCCTGGTATTATGAAATGCAATTTCTAGGGTTTAACTACAGGATTACAGACATTCAAACATCACTAGGCGCATCACAATTAAGCAAAATCGGAAGCTTCATAGAGAAGCGCAAGCAGCTTGCAGAATGGTATACCCAGAAACTGAGCCCCATCGAAGAAATCCTTCTCCCGCATCAGCGTTCCTATGTTGATTCGAGCTGGCATCTGTTTATTATCAGGCTTCAACTCTCCAAACTGACTGCCGGCAGGAAAGAGATATTTCAAGCACTGCAAAAAGAAAATATCGGTGTGAATGTCCACTACATCCCAGTCTATCTTCACCCTTATTACGAAAGCTTAGGTTTTCAAAAGGGAATTTGTCCGGTTGCTGAAAGCTGTTATGAAGAATTTATTACCCTCCCTTTATTTGCGGGAATGGATCATCGCGATGTGATGGATGTTGTTGAGGCTGTGAAGAAGGTGATAAGCCATTATTCCAATAAATAAAGAAGGAGTGGTCAAGGTGGCAAAAGTGAAAGTCATTGCTGAAATTGCTAATGCCCATTTGGGCGACCCCGCCAGGCTGACAGAATTGATTATTGCTGCCGCAGATAGCGGCGCGGATGGTGTGAAATTTCAATGGTTTAAATATGACAGTATAGCTACACCGGACTTTACCTACTATCAAACTTATATTGATTTGTCTATCGATAAGAACATATGGGCCGATTCCTTAAAACTCGCGAAAGGTCTGGGATTAGAAGTTTGGGTGGATATATACGATGAATGGGGAGTCCAGGTATTAGCTGAACTTGAAAGTCTAGTTGATGGTTTAAAATTACCAACAACAGTAATACAGTCCAATACATTAATTCAAGCTTTAAAGAAGTTTGAAAAACCAGTATTAATTGGTGTGGGAGGTTGGTATGAAGAAGAAATTGATAAACAACTTTCCTACATTAAAAATAACTTTAAGGGTCAAATTATTTTAATGCATGGTTTTCAAGGATATCCTACGCGAACAGAAGATTCAAATCTAAGACGTCTCGCTTACTTGAAACAAAAATATCAATTGGACGTTGGATTTGCTGATCACGAAGATGCTGACAATGAAATGGCCATAGACCTGCCTGTTTATGCCTATTTATTGGGAGCAGGAATCATTGAGAAGCATATTACCATTGGTCGTTCGAGTAAAGGGCTTGATTATTATTCAGCGCTGGAACCTCTAGAGTTCAAAGTAATGGTGGAGAAGTTACGCAGAGCAGAGATTGTATTCGGCAGCTTGGACATCAAAGAATCAGAAAGAAAGTATCTTGAGGATTCTTCTTTAAAAATAGTTTCCAGAAAAGGTATTAGCACAGGTGAGATTATTACAGTTGAAAAAATAAGATATAAACGATCTTCCGTACCTAATGCATTTATGGCACAAAACGCTTCAGAACGATTTCCGCTTATCTCAAAATCATATATTCCCGCTGATACACCAATCACCCCGGACATGGTAAATAAACCCAAAGTTTGTATTGTAGTGATTTGCAGGTTGAAATCAACAAGACTTCGGCAAAAGGCTCTGCTTCCTATAAACGGTGTCCCTTCAATTGAAAGATGTCTAATCAATTGTTTAGCAGTCCCTAATTGTGACCAAGTAATTCTGGCAACCTCTGATCTTCCAGAGGATCAACCCCTTACGAATTTCACCTTGGATCATAAGGTACAAATAGTAACTGGAGATCCAATAGATGTTGCCAAAAGAATGCTTAGAGCTGCTGAAGAAACAAATGCAGATATTGTTGTTCGTGTCACAGGTGACTGTCCTTCTGTTTCACCAGAAATCCTTGCCTTTTTAATAGATCACCATATAAACAGTGGAGCCGATTTCAGCCATGCAAAGGAATCTACAATGGGTACTGTTGGTGATGTGATTACAGTTGAAGCGCTTGAAAGATTATTGGGATTATTACAAAATTCAGAGGACCGCACTTATACAGAATATCTGTCTTTTTATTTTATGAATAATCCTACTCTGTTCAATGTAAACTCTATCGTTATTCCTGATCAATGGATTTTTCCGAATTGGAGATTGACACTGGATGAAGCTAAGGATTTGGAATTATTCGAGAAAATATATAAAGATTTAGATGTTGGGAAAAGGCCGCTTTACTTTGAAGAATTAAAGTCTTTTTTGTTGAAAAACCCGATGTTGATTGATATTAATAAGGGAGTCAAGATGAAATGGTTGGATGATACGGCACTAATTAACGAGTTGAATAAAGCGACAAGGTTTATTTAAGTCACCGGGAGCATTGATATTTTAGTAAATAATGCCGCATTTAGCTCGCCGGGTAAACTAGCCACAATGAGTGAAGAGAATTGGTTAAAGGGCTTAGATGGAACAATTAATGGATAACAGGTGAGAATATTTCTGTCGACGGTGGCTGGACGGCATGGTAACAGGAGGACCCCACAATGAATATAGTCTTTCGAGTCGATTCTTCATATGAAATGGGCACTGGTCATGTCATGCGTTGTCTGGCACTTGCCAATGAATTTAAACACAGGAGAGCGAAAGTCTCATTCATATGCCGTGATTTACCTGGGAATCTCGCAAGTTATATAACGGACAAGGGCTATCCTGTATTTTTGCTGCCTCTGCCAAGTGAACGAGCTTATGCATCCTGGCTGCAAGTGGACTTACAAACAGATGCGATGGACACAGCGCAAATACTTGTCAAATTCCCGCATGTCGATTGCTTGATCATTGACCATTATGGAATCGATCAAAGATGGGAGAGATTAATAGAGGAGTACGTGACGCAGATTGTTGTAGTTGATGACTTAGCGGACCGGCCCCATCAGTGCAGCATTTTGCTGGATCCCAATATTTCATATGCAAAGGACCGTTACCAGGACTTAGTCCCAGCCAGCTGCGTGAAATTCGTGGGTACTCCTTATGCAATACTCCGGCCTGAATTTCGGTCAGTTAAGATGCAGTTAGCTGAGCGTGACGGAAGGATAAACAGAATTCTTGTGTTTTTTGGCGGCACAGATCCTACCAATGAAACCTTAAAAGCATTACAGGCATTAAGCAAATTCCATTCTGCTGATCTGTATATTGATGTCGTAGTAGGCGAAATGAATAAAAGAAAAGAGGTTATCCAACGAATATGCAGCCTTATGAAAAATGTGTTTTTTCATTGTCAGATTGAATACATGGCTGCATTAATGAGGAAGGCCGACTTTGCAATCGGAGCAGGCGGAAGCTCAACCTGGGAACGGTGCTATTTGGGATTACCTTCCCTTTCAATTATAACTGCAGCTAACCAAAGGGAGATAACAAAGCTGGTGCATGATCAAGGGGCTACTTGTTGCTTGGGTGTTAGTGCTGAAGTCACAACGATAAAGATTGAGCACGGAATAAACACTATGCTTGCCAGCCCGTCATTGGTAAAAGGGATATCGGACAAAGCGCTTCAGCTTATGGGAGAAGATAAATTTAATGATGTTATAGAGATGATTATGGGAGGGGACAATGGCAGACATTAACGACTATAGACTGGAGAATGTAGATCGAAAGGATCTGAAGCTTGTATTGGAATGGCGTAATGCAGATCATATCCGTCCTTTTATGAAGCATGGTGATTGCATCCGGTTAGAAGAGCATTACCGATGGTTTGAGTCCTTAGACAAGGATGCAAGTAAACTGGCGAAGCTGTGTTTATATAAAAAGAAACCCATTGGTTTCGTTAACTTTTCACAAATCGATCTCAACAACAAAACCTGTGAATGGGGATTTTATATTGGGGATCAGGCCTGTCCCCGCGGCTCAGGAAAGGTCATGGGGATCTTAGCATTAGATTTAATATTCAAAGAAAGATGTATGAGGAAAGTATGTGCTCAAATCCTGGACTTTAACCGTAAGAGCTTATCCTATCACCGCAGATTAGGGTTTACTGAAGAAGGCAGGCTGGTTAAGCAAATATGCAAAAACAACCAATATGTAGATGTCGTGTTGATGGGAGTATTTAAGGAACAATGGGAGAAGCAAAGTGAATTGCTGAAAGAGGAGGCCCAGAGAGCAAATGAAGGAAATCACGATCGGTAACCGGTGTATAGGAAGCGGGCATCCTCCTTTTATCATCGCGGAAATGTCCGGCAATCATAATCAGTCTCTGGATCGGGCGCTTGAGCTGGTTAAGGCGGCGGCCAAGGCTGGAGCACACGCGTTTAAAATTCAAACGTATACACCTGAAACGATGACGCTGAATATCCAGGAGAGAGATTTCATGATTCCGGAATCCAACGGGCTTTGGAAAGGGAAGTCTCTATTTGAGCTCTATAAGGAGGCGTATACCCCTTGGGAATGGCACGGGAGAATATTTGATGCCTGCAAGGAACTAGGGATGATTCCCTTCAGTACACCGTTTGATGAAACCTCGCTTGAGTTTTTGGAGACCCTGGGTGTTGCCTGCTATAAAATTGCCTCTTTCGAAAATAATGATATCCCGTTGCTCAGAAAAGTCGCCTCCAAAGGAAAGCCGATGATTATTTCTACAGGAATGGCTTCGCTCGGCGAAATTGAGAATATAGTGAAAACAATTACGGATGCAGGCTGCGATGATTTCATCTTATTAAAATGCACAAGCAGTTATCCGGCTTCGCCCGAAAACTCAAATCTGAACACCATTCCGTATTTGAGAGAAGTGTTTCATTGTCAGGTTGGCTTATCCGACCATACCTTGGGAATTGGAGCAGCTGTTGCAAGTGTAGCACTAGGCAGCACAGTCATCGAGAAGCATTTTACTCTTAACCGTGATGAAGGCGGGGTGGATGCGGCTTTTTCTCTGGAGCCCGGGGAATTTGCTTCCCTCGTGAGAGAGACGGATACGGCCTGGAGGGCACTCGGCAGAGTTTCCATCGGTTCCACGAAGGAAGAGGAGAAATCACTTCAATTCAGACGGTCGATATATATATCTAAGGATATAAAGGCTGGTGAAGTGCTGACGGGGGATAATATTAAAGTGATTCGTCCAGGATATGGTTTAGATCCGAAATACTACGACCTGCTGTTAGGAAAACAAATGAAAAAGGATCTTCCCCTCGGCACTCCGGTAAGCTGGGAGCAGTTATTATAACCCGGCCCTCCCGGTTCCGGGCCTATGGATCTTGACAATTGGTTCTAAACAGACTATAACTAGAACATATCTGTAATCCATTGAATCGAAATTCGATGACGGGACAAGTACGATAAGGTAACGTTCTCCAGAGAGTCGGTGTTTGCTGCGAGCCGATCGTTCACGCCTTGCCGGAAGATCCTCCCCTAGAAGCTAAGCTGAAGCGTATATGCATACGTGTGTAAGCTATGTCGTCTGCCGGACGTTATCCCGGACCCGTGTGGCATTTCTGCATGCGGAACTGAGATTGTACTGAATACACTCCCCTAAGGATGTGCGTGAGGTGCAGAATTAGGGTGGTATCGCGAGCGCTGTCTCGCCCCTTTGGGGGCGGGATGTGGGGGGGGGGGGGGGCGCTCGTTTGTGTTTACATCCCCCTAAATCCCCCTTTCCAAGGGGGACCCCAAGGGCTGGCCGCCCTCTGGACACCCGCAGGCAAGTGCTCCGAATGGAGAGTGACGATGGCGGAAGGGGAAGGATTGGAGGGCGCGGCCCTTCTTAGGCTGCCCTGGCGGGTATGCCTGCGGAGCCTTAGCTACACCGCCGGGCGAAGCCCAGCCAGTGCTGCCATACGGGTTCGCGGGCCGGTGGCTTGAGGTAGAGCGTGCCGCTTGCGGCGTAAGCGGGCATTACAACAAAATTAACGTCCCAAACACCTTTCCCCGGCAGATCGACAAACTTTCCGGGTGTCCAGAGGGCGGAGCCCTTGGGGCCCTCTCTTGGCTAAGGGAGGGTTTGGGAGGGATCGAAAAGGTTTAAAGACTAAACCAAGGAAGGATTGACCATCATGCATAAAGTAGATGTAAAAGAAAAAGCACGGGCCAGAGATGTCCGTATCCTGAAGAAATGGAGCGACGAGAATACGTTCCGCAGATCCATGGAAAACCGCGAGGGACGCCCGAACTATGTGTTCTATGAAGGACCTCCGACGGCGAACGGCGTGCCGCATATCGGGCATGTGCTGGGCCGGGTCATCAAGGACTTCGTCGGCCGCTATCAGACAATGAAAGGCTTCCGTGTGATCCGTAAAGCGGGCTGGGATACCCACGGCCTGCCGGTTGAACTCGGTGTGCAGAAGAAGCTTGGTATCTCCGGCAAGCAGGACATCGAAGAGTACGGCGTGGAGAAGTTCATCAAGGAATGTAAGGAAAGTGTATTCGGCTATGAGAAGCAGTGGCGTGAGTTCACCGAAGCGATCGGCTACTGGACGGATCTGGATAACCCTTACGTTACGCTGGATAACACCTACATCGAGAGCGTGTGGAATATCCTCGCTACAGTACATGACAAAGGCTTAATGTACCGCGGACACCGCGTCAGCCCGTACTGCCCGAGCTGTCAGACGACACTGAGCTCCCATGAAGTGGCGCAGGGCTACAAGACAGTCAAGGACCTGAGTGCTACAGCTAAGTTCAAGCTGGACGGCAGCGGCGATTATGTGCTGGCCTGGACGACGACGCCTTGGACCCTTCCGGCGCATATGGCGCTGGCAATGAACCCGAATATGGAATATGTGCGTGCCCAGCAGGAAGACGGCGTATATGTACTGGCCAAGAATCTCGTGGATGAGGTGCTCAAAGGCGAGTATACGATCCTGTCCACCCATACAGGTGCGGACTTCATCGGCCAGAGCTACACTCCGCCGTTCGATTATATTAAGGCAGAGAAGCATAATGTGATCGTAGGCGCATCGTTTGTTACGGATTCCAGCGGTACCGGGATCGTGCATATGGCTCCGGCACATGGTGAAGATGACTACAAGAGCTGCCGCGAGAATGGCATCAGCTTCGTCAATGTGGTGGATACTTCAGGTAAATACACCAGTGTAGTGAGCGATTTTGCCGGACGGTTCGTCAAAGACGTCGACCTCGATATCGTGAAGGTATTGTCCGAACGTGGACTGCTCTACAGTAAAGAAAAATACGAGCACAGCTATCCGTTCTGCTGGCGCTGCGATACTCCGCTGCTCTATTATGCAACAGACAGCTGGTTCATCCAGACAACAGCGATCAAGGATCAGCTGATCGCCAACAATAACAGTGTGAACTGGTATCCGGACCATGTGCGTGAAGGCCGCTTCGGCAAGTTCCTGGAGGAGCTGGTGGACTGGAATATCAGCCGTAACCGCTACTGGGGCACGCCGCTGAATGTCTGGGTCTGCCAGGACACCGGCAAGGAATTCGCACCGCATAGCATCGCTGAACTAAGATCGATGGCGATCGGCGAAGTAGCGGAGGATATCGAGCTGCATAAGCCGTATGTGGACAACATCAAGCTGCGGAGTCCGTTCAGTGAAGGTGGCGTAATGGTGCGCACACCTGAAGTCATCGACGTATGGTTCGACAGCGGCTCGATGCCGTTCGCCCAGAGTCACTATCCGTTTGAGAATGAGGACAGATTCGCAGACCAGTATCCGGCGGATATGATCTGCGAAGGGATCGACCAGACACGCGGCTGGTTCTACAGCCTGCTTGCCGTATCGACGCTGTTCACGGGCAAAGCGCCTTACAAAGCGGTAATCGCCCATGGTCATATTTTCGATGAGAACGGCCAGAAGATGTCCAAGTCCAAGGGCAATGTCATCGACCCTTGGGAGATCATGAACGAATACGGCACCGACGCGTTCCGCTGGGCCATTCTGTCCGACAGTGCGCCATGGAACAACAAACGGTTCTCGCGCGGTCTGGTGGGAGAGACAAAGTCCAAGGTTGTAGATACCCTGGTTAACACGCATGCGTTCCTGACGCTGTATGCCGGTATCGACGGCTACGATCCTGCGGATCACCCGTTCAAGCTGTCAGAGCATAAGCTCGACCGCTGGATTCTGTCCCGATTGAACAGCCTGATCCTGCTGGTGGATAAAGGTCTTGCCGTTAACGATTTCGTGAATACGTCCAAAGCAATTGAGAATTTCGTGGATGAGCTGAGCAACTGGTACATCCGCCGTTCCCGTGACCGTTTCTGGGGCAGCGGGCTGGGCGAAGAGAAGCTGGACGCGTACCGCACACTTACGCATGTACTACTGACCACAGCTACGCTGATGGCACCTTTCACACCGATGCTGTCCGAGGATATCTTTACGAACCTGGGCGGCGGCGAAAGCGTGCATCTCGCGGATTATCCGGTAGCGGATGAGAGCCTGATCGATCTTGCACTGGAAAAAGATATGGAGAGCGCCAGAGGGATCGTGGAACTGGCCCGCAACGTGCGTAACGAGAGCGGCATCAAGACCCGCCAGCCTTTGTCTGAGCTGATCGCCTCGATTGACGATAACTTCAATGTGGCAGATTATGAAGAGCTGATCAAAGACGAAATCAATGTGAAGCATATTGTGATCGAGCACAGCGACAGCGGCTTTGTAGACTTCACCCTGAAGCTGAACCTGAAGGTCGCAGGCAAGAAATACGGCAAGAACGTCGGCTTCCTGCAAGGCTTCCTCAAGGCCATGGACAGTGACGCTACCCGCAAAACCGTACAGGACGGCGGACTCGCCATTGTATCGCCGGACGGGGAAGAGCTGCAGATCACATCCGAGGAGCTGCTGGTCGAGAAGCAGGCCAAACCGGGTTTTGCCTCGGCTTCCGGCTATGGACTGACGGTGGCGCTGAACACCGAAATCACACCGGAGCTGGTGCAGGAAGGCTGGGTACGCGAAGTCGTCCGTGCAGTACAGGATTACCGTAAACGTCTGGATCTGCCGATCGACAAACGGATTGCTCTTACGCTGCATGTGGATGACGAGCTGAAGGCAGCGGTTACCGCATTCGAGCATGTGCTGCGCGAGAATGTTCTGGTGACAACGGTTGATTTTGACGGAGACTATACCTATGAAACTGTGGATGCCGGCGGCAAGAGCATCGGAATTCATATCGGCGCTTAAGTAACACACCCTGCATCACTTGTCCCTATATGGCATATACTAGCCGCAAAGGAAAAGCTTCTATGGGTTAGAATGCAAAATGACGAGCCCCGTGCTTAAAGAGAGAAGTCTCTTTAACCGGGCTCGTTTGCTTTGCGGGTCATAGAGATTCGAGGGAGGTGCCGGAGGCATGGGCGGATGGAAAGATGGAGATACGGAGGGCGGGAAGCCGGAGAGGCCGGAAGGGCCGGGCAGAATTTCAATTCAGACCTCGGGAGTAGACAGCAGCAGGGATACCGGTAAAGTACCGGAGGAGAAGCGGCAATTCCTGCATTCCGGGGAGCGGATACAGACACCACTTTCTTCTCAAAAGCCTGCAGCCGCGCTCGCAGCAGCCGGTGATCCGGCGGATCTGCCGCAGGAGGAAAAGCTGAACGCGCTGTACCGGATGACCACCCAGCTGGCCCAGCAGATGGAGAAATCGCGGATTTCAGAATATACGGAGCTGCTGCATTCGCCGTTCCGGCTGATCTGGCTGAATATTTTATCCGGAGTAGCCCGGGGGCTGGGGATTGCGCTCGGGTTTACTTTTTTTGCGGCGACGATTATTTATGTGCTTCAGGTGCTTGGGGCATTGAATCTGCCGATTATCGGGGACTATATTGCGGACATCGTGCGGATCGTGCAGCATCAGCTGGAGCTGAAGACCTTCTGACCCGGGTCCAAATTAAAAAAGAGCAGCACGGGGCTACTCCCTTTCTTTTTTGAGCGGGTCCAGCAGATAGTCGCCTTCCCCGTCGTCCATGTAATGCCGGTAACTGTTGCCTTTGATGATGGTTAGATGATTTCCCGTAATGTCGGTAGCGACGAAATTCTCCCACGGCTCCACGAAGCCTTCGGTTTCGTCCGCTTCGATCTCCATATCATTGTAGGAGCTGATGTTGTTGCCTTCGGCCATGGCAGGGGAATCGGAATTGCCCCAGCTCTCTACAATCTGCCAGGCATCCTCCCCGTCGAAGCCGTTCTGGTCCTCCCGCTCATCCAGGCTGGTCCGTCCAAAAGGCGGAGACAGCAGCTCCTCCTCCACCGGGCGGGTAAACGGAGCGCTCTGGCGGGGAGCATGCTCTTTGGTGTAACGGGTGGATGGAATCGCGGCCAGACGTTCATAAGGAATCGGTTCGCCGCTGGCTATGCAAATGCCATAGGTGCCTTCATCCATCGCCCGCAGCGCCGCTTCAATATCGTCCAGCTCATGCTCGTCCCGCTCCAGCAGGGATATATCCATGGAACGGTTA
Organism: Paenibacillus sp. IHB B 3415; assembly: GCF_000802655.2. NCBI lineage: Bacteria > Bacillati > Bacillota > Bacilli > Caryophanales > Paenibacillaceae > Paenibacillus > Paenibacillus sp. IHB B 3415. Next base: position 98,252 of record NZ_JUEI01000056.1, read on the forward strand.
TACAGCTCGGTGGCGGCATCGCCGGGATGGTTGTCGATCTCGGACAGCTCTCCGGTACTATCGCGTATGGCCTCCTGCAGTCCGTAATGCTCATTATTTTGCAGCCTGTGCTTGATGTCCTCCTGTTGCTGTAGCAGTAATGCGCGCAGCCCGGAGAGCTGGGTTGGTGTCAGATGGCTCATTGTTGTGAGCTCCTTTCGGTGGCTTATTCCTCGCTGAAACGGTACCGTCTTTATAAAGGAGGTCGAGCCGTTTCCGCTTGTATAGCTTGGCCGCAGGGGCCCTTTTTTAGCGATGGAAAATAGTGCCCGGACTTTGGAGGGTTTAGAGTGCCTTGCAATGGACGGTATCTTGAGGCCTGTGCTACAATATACAAGTCTTTATACAGTATTCGTACCGCGGACCGCGGGAAAAATAAGAACGGAGTGACAACTTCTGTGGTGTACTTTCTGATTGCGCTAATTGTATTTTTGATTGACCAGGGTACCAAATATCTGATTGCTACCCGGCTGGAGATCGCAGAGCAGATTCCGGTTATAAAGGATTTCTTCATCATCACGTCCCACCGCAATCGTGGAGCCGCTTTCGGAATTCTTGAAGGACAACAGTGGTTCTTCATTGTAATTACGGTTATAGTTGTTGCCGGTATCGTCTGGTATCTGAACAAGGCCCGGAAGACCCGTAAATTGCTGCCTACAGCATTATCGCTGGTGCTTGGAGGAGCCGTCGGAAACTTCCTCGACCGGATTCTGAACGGTGAAGTTGTGGATTTCCTGATGTTCAATTTCGGCAGCTATACCTTCCCGATCTTCAACGTAGCCGATTCCTGCATCGTGGTCGGGGTAGCCCTGATTATTCTCGATACGCTGCTGGATGTGAAAGGCGAACAGGAAGTCACCGAAGTTAAGGAATCACAGGAAGTCAAAGAAGGGAATGAATGATTTTGAATAAAGACGTCAATGAGCAGGCGGTTTCTGGCGCCCTCGAAGAAGAAAGAGACGTCACCGAATGGATGGTTGCCGCGGAGAATGCCCGGGAACGGATTGATAAGTACATTACGGAGTCTTGGGAAGAAGAGGTTTCCCGCTCCCAGGTTCAGCTGTGGATCAGCGGCGGACATGTTACGGTGAACGGCGCGCCGGTCAAAGCTAACTACAAGCTGTATGAAGGCGATAAGGTGGCTGTTACGGTTCCGGAAGCCGAAGTTACGGATTTAATTGCGGAGAATATCCCGCTTGAGGTTGTATATGAAGACAGCGATGTTATCGTGGTGAATAAGCCGCGCGGTATGGTGGTGCATCCCGCAGTAGGTCATCCCTCAGGCACCCTGGTCAATGCGCTGATGTATCATTGCAAGGACCTGTCAGGCATTAACGGCGAGATTCGTCCAGGCATTGTGCACCGTATCGACAAGGATACCTCCGGTCTGATTATGGCTGCCAAGAATGACGCCAGTCATGCTTCACTGGCCGCCCAACTGAAGGAGCACAGTGTAACCCGCCGCTACATCGCAGTGGTGCATGGCAATCTGTCTCATGATAAGGGGACGGTGGATGCGCCAATCGGGCGTGATCCGCATGACCGTAAGCTGTATATGGTCACTGAGAAGAACAGCAAACGTTCTGTGACGCATTTTACGGTGCTTGAGCGGTTCGGCGACTGTACGCTGCTTGAGCTGCAGCTGGAGACCGGACGGACGCATCAGATCCGTGTGCATATGAAGTTCATCGGCCATCCGCTGGTCGGCGATCCAATCTATGGACGCAGCAAAGGTACGACGATGACTGGACAGGCTCTGCATGCCGCTGTCCTGGGATTTGTGCATCCTGCCACAGGAGAGTACAAGGAGTTCAGTGCGCCGCTTCCGGCAGATATGGAAGAAGTGCTGTACACACTGCGCAGCAGATAAGTACAAATGAATAGATTATAAGTCCATGGCTTCTAAGGCAGCTTTGCTTCATATTTAGATCATGGATTCACAACAAAAGCCAGGAGATGAGACGAAGATTATGAGTATTGAACACTATCAGGAAACATTCATTCAGACTAATTTTGCGGACCGCATCGGCGGCGCCGGATATGGCAAGGACACTTCCATCTACAAATTTGAGAAAATCAAACGCGCCAAAGCATCGGCGAAGCAGGATTTTCCTAACATTGAATTGATCGACATGGGCGTCGGCGAGCCGGACGAAATGGCGGATGAAGGTATTGTGGCAAGACTTGCCCTTGAAGCTGCCAAAGAAGAAAACCGCGGATACTCCGACAACGGAATTCCTGAATTCAAAGCGGCGGCTGCAGTTTATCTCAAGGAAGTATTCCAGGTAGACGGCATCGACCCTGTAAATGAAATCGTACATTCCATCGGTTCGAAGCCTGCACTGGCTATGCTGCCATCGGTCTTCATTAACCCGGGCGATATCACCATTATGACTGTTCCGGGTTATCCGGTGCTGGGCACTCACACCAAATATCTGGGTGGACAAGTCTACTCCGTTGAGCTTAAGAAGGAGAATAACTTCCTGCCTGACCTGAACTCTATTCCGGAAGACGTAGCCCACAAGGCGAAGCTGCTCTACCTGAACTATCCCAATAATCCTACAGGTGCAAGCGCAACTCCTGAATTTTTCAGCGAAGTAGTAGCCTGGGCGAAGAAATATGATGTAGTCGTTATCCATGACGCTCCTTATGCAGCACTGACGTATGATGGCGTGAAGCCGCTGAGCTTCCTGTCCGTACCTGGTGCCAAGGATGTTGGCGTGGAGCTGCACTCCCTGTCCAAGTCCTACAACATGACTGGCTGGAGAATCGGTTTCGTTGCCGGCAACCCGCTGATCGTTAAGGCGTTCAGTGATGTGAAGGACAACAATGACTCCGGTCAATTCATCGCGATTCAAAAAGCTGCCGCATACGGTCTGTCTCATCCTGAGATTACCGAAGCGATTGCTGCCAAATACTCCCGCCGCCACAACATGCTGGTGGATGCACTGAACAGCCTGGGCTTCAAGGCAGAGAAACCGAAGGGTTCCTTCTTCCTGTATGTAGCTGCTCCAAAAGGTGTCAAAGGCGGACGCCGCTTCGAATCCGGCGAGGACTTCTCGCAGTTCCTGATCCGCGAGAAACTGATTTCCACCGTGCCTTGGGATGATGCCGGCGCGTTCGTACGTTTCTCCGTTACCTTCGTTGCCAAGGGCGAGGAAGACGAGAAACGTGTAATTTCTGAAATTCAAAGACGCCTGAGCGACGTTGAATTCGAATTTTAAGTTTAGTTGATGGAGCCGCTGCAGAGAAATCTGCGGCGGCTTTTATTATGGCAGCCGATCGCTCCCGAGCCTCACTATTCACTCCGGTCTGGTCAAATGTTGTACAAACTGCAACTTTACTCAGACGAAACAGGCCCTGAAAGCGCAAATCCTGCACTTTTTACAACAATCCGCTTCAGAAAAGTAAATATTCATCCTAAATGCTGTAAAAAATACAACATTTAGCCCAATGATGCATTTGCGGAGCAAAAATCCTGTAAAATGTGCAACATTACTTGGACAGGCAGGCCGGTAACAGGGGGGACAGCCTACATGTGACGGTGCTGAGAGTGAGCTGGCGTTAGCAGCCTCTGATATAAAGATAAGCCAGCCGGAAACTCCGGCTGACCTGATGAACAGCAGCCTAACCTTTCCGGTAAGCCTTGCTGTGAAAGGCATTGATATAACGGAACAGCGCTTCGCCGTCATCCGGTACATTCCCGGCTCCATCCAGCGGCAGCAGCATCGCCTGATACGGTTCAGGCACCCAGATATATTGATGAACATAGGAGGTCAGGATAAATCCGTTCCGCTCCCAGAAATGAATGCGCTCCTTGTGTGTATCCGAGGTTCCGGATTCAGCTTCGATAATAATCCCTCGGATGCCGTGACCTCGGACAGCCCAGTCCCTGATCTGTCCGAGGAGCCAGGTTCCCGTACCCGCCCCGCGCAGCTCCTTATCGACCGCCAAGTAATCTATGATCAGTACCTTATCGTCAGTCCTTCCCACGACCCCAGTAACGGCCATGGCGACAACCTGCCCCTGCTGATCCAGTCCCGCATGTAAATAAGCAATCCGCCGCTCCAGCATACTGCGGAGAATCCCTTCCGGTTTGGCTCCGCTGGGAAAAGCCTCCCTGTACACCGGCTCCATCTGTTTCCAGAGTTGCTCATCCCATTGATCTATAGTAATAAACTGTAAATTCATCATTTTGTTCGCCTCCGTTTTTATCATAGCAGAGGCGGGGGTGGAACGAAAATAAGCCAGCGGGCAGGATAGTTCAATCATTTCACGAATTTTTTATAAGCTGGATAATTTTATAAATTTACGCAATGATTATTTTTTGAAGGTATGATTAAGTTGAAGCAAGCGAGATCATCAAGTTGTCTCTCAAATAGTTGATGATTCCATATTATTAGAATTGGGTTTTAATGTAATAGCAGATACCATAATCAACACAGTATTTAAGAAATTACGTAAAAGAAACGCACTATAAGGAGGAATGTGAACGATATGAAGTTCGACCCTCGAGAATTAGCGTTGTTTGCAGAGCAGGCTGTAACAAAGGCGGGTGACAGAATTTCCGAATTGCGCAGCCGGGAAAAAATTGAAGTGAATTACAAGGATTATGGTGAACTTGTGACATCCGCTGATTTGTTATCGGAAAGAATCATTCAAGAAGCCATCATGGATAAATTTCAAGGTCATCGAATTCTTTCGGAGGAAAATGGAGTACATAACTGGGATAATTTCAAGTTTGACGGTCCGGTTTGGGTAATTGATCCCTTAGATGGAACAGTTAATTTTGCTCGCAACCTGCCGCATTACGGCGTTTCATTGGCTTTTGCCCTTGATGGCGTAGTGCTGGCAGGAGCAGTATATGCGCCGGATTTGCACTGTACTTATGTTGGGATTAAAGGGGAAGGCTCCTTTTGCAATGGTGAGCGTTTACGAATTCGTACATGTACTTCGCTGCTAGATGCTGTCATAGGCACAGGTTTTCCGCATGATCCAGCAAAAGTGGAGCCAGCAATAGAAAGAGTGAACCGACTCAGAAGAAACTGTCGTGACATTAGGCGTTTTGCCGCACCAACAGTAGACATTTGTTATGTGGCGTCCGGTAAATTAGATGCGCATACGGAAAGTCTTTCACCGTGGGACGTAGCCGCCGCAGGCTTGATTGCACGGGAGGCGGGAGCATTAAGTTGCAATGTACAAGTGGTGCCCGATCACATCCCTAATGAACTCTATGGTGAAGAGGCCGTATTCACGACACCCGGAATCTTCGATGATCTCTTGACATTATTGCGGAAGGAATCTGAATAAAAGGTTCATTCTCTTTTCAGCATTGTTGCATGTAATAAAATGTCAGATTAGTAAAGCATGTTCTTTAATGAAAAGGCCATGCTTTTCAGGATAGCTTTAGTTCCAAGTATGCACGATCAGCGCAGCGCTATAGTGCCGCCTTTCCTGCCCCACCCCTCCCCGGGTGGTGGCAGTTGCCAATCTTTCATACCGTTTAGTGGAAGCGGCGGAGGGGATTTTGGAACTGTAGGAGCGTTAGCGTCCGCCTTTATGTTTGGATTTCTACCGCGGCCGCGGTAATAATCAGGAAATCCAAACATAACAGGTTGCCAATCTTTCATACCGTTTAGTGGAAGCGGCGGAGGGGATTTTGGAACTGTAGGAGCGTTAGCGTCCGCCTTTATGTTTGGATTTCTACCGCGGCCGCGGTAATAATCAGGAAATCCAAACATAACAGCGGCCGGAAGTCCAAAATCACCGCAGCCGCGCCTTTTACCTAAACTAACTCTTTAAACATTTGACACCGCCCCTTTCATCTGTCATAATTCCCTATAGTTGAATATGCGCCTTTAATTCAGTCCCGTGAGGCTGGCAAGGTAACGTGAATCGAGGTTCGCGATCATTTGAAGGAATCCGTATGAGTACGGAGGGCCTTTTTATGCGCGCGGACACGCCATCTTTTTGAATCTGCGGATTTCACTCCTTGCCTGTTTCGGGCAAGGAGTTTTTTGTTTATCCGGGAACTTGAACAGGCGATCAAGCAGGAGGATGGCACGATGATGGTTACTGAAAAAAATGTCATTATGGACGAAACGGCGATTCGCCGGGCACTGTCACGCATTGCACATGAGATTTTGGAGAAGAACAAGGGTATTGAGAATTGTCTGCTGGTCGGCATCCGTACAAGAGGGATTTATCTGGCCCAGCGGATTGCGGAGCGCATCAAGGAGATTGAAGGCGTGGATATACCTTACGGTGAGCTGGATATCACGCATTACCGCGATGACCGCGAAGGCGGCGGTGACAACAGGGAGTCGATGGACAAGGCTGTGGTTAACAGCAATCTGACCCTGCCCCCGGGCAGCAACGGCATCCAGGACAAGAAAGTGATTCTGTTCGACGATGTGCTGTACACCGGCAGAACGATCCGGGCGGCGATGGATGCGCTGATGGATTGCGGACGGCCGCGGATGATCCAGCTGGCGGTACTGGCTGACCGCGGACACCGGGAACTGCCCATCCGCCCCGACTATATCGGCAAGAACGTACCCACCTCCAGGCATGAGCAGATTGAAGTGTCACTGACCGAATACGACGGCAAGGACGAAGTGTACATTATTTCAAACCGGGAGGAACGATAACAATGATGACGGCAACCAAAGTGAAGGAACGCAGTCTGCTGGGGATTAAGGAGCTGGACGCTTCGGAAATCAGCCAGCTTTTGAACAGAACGGCTTACTGGGACAATCAGAGCGAGAAGCTCACGCCGGTACTGAGAGCGCATTTTGTTGCCAACATGTTTTTTGAGAATAGCACACGGACCCGCTTCTCCTTCGAAATGGCCGAGAAACGGCTGGGCGTTCAGGTCCTGAACTTCACGGCGGCAGCTTCCAGTGTAGAAAAAGGCGAGTCGATCTACGATACCGTACGCACCTTAGAATCGATGGGGATCGATGCCGGAGTTGTGCGTTTGAAGCCTGCAGGCGTGCTGCAGCAGCTGGCCGAGAAGGTAAGCATCCCGCTGATTAATGCCGGAGACGGCAACAATGAGCACCCGACACAGGCGCTGCTGGATCTGTACACGATGCGCAAGCATTTTGGAGAACTGAAGGGCCTGAAAGTGTCGATTATCGGAGATATTATGCATAGCCGGGTGGCACGCTCCAACCTGTGGGCATTGACCAAGATGGGCGCAAGCGTCCAGTTCTGTGCACCGGCGAATATGCAGGCTCCTGAGCTTGCCGCGTACGCTCCATACGTTTCAATGGAAGAAGCGCTGAAAGCGGATGTGGTTATGATGCTGAGAGTGCAGCTGGAACGGCATTCCTCCGGTATTATTTTATCGGCAGCAGAGTACCGGGAGCACTTCGGACTTACGGAAGAACGCGCTGCGAAGCTGGACAAGGGGACGATCATCATGCACCCGGCGCCGGTTAACCGCAATGTCGAGATCGATGATGCAGTGGTGGAGAGCAGCCAGTCACGGATTTTCCCGCAGATGGCGAATGGAGTGCCGGTACGGATGGCAGTGATGGAGAGAGCACTTCAGTAGCAAGATTCCGCAAAAAAACCTCACATAACTTTACTAATAAATATACACAAAGATGAATTTTTATTATATAATAACTAAAGAGCTTACGGCTGCGGCCAGAGGCACAAAGGAGAATCATAACCGTGATCATTAAAAACGCCAGTGTACTGGGCCAAGAAGGCGTGCTGGAGCGCAAGCATATTGTAGTGCAGGACGGGGTAATCTCTAAGATTCTGGATGCCGCAGAAGCGGTTGAAGAAGCCGGGGAGATTATTGAAGCGGAAGGCAAGCTGCTGATTCCGGGACTGATTGATATGCATGTGCACTTACGTGAACCGGGGTTTGAGCATAAGGAAACGATTGAGACCGGCGCACGTTCGGCGGCCAAGGGCGGATTCACGACCATCGCCTGCATGCCGAATACACGCCCGGTAACAGACAGTGCAGAGATCGTCCAATTGGTAAAAGATAAGGCGCGTGAAGCCGGACTCGTGAAGGTGCTGCCTTATGCGGCCATTACGAAGAATGAGCTCGGACTTGAGCTGACTGATTTTGCCGCACTGAAAGAGGCTGGAGCGATCGGCTTCACCGACGACGGTGTAGGCGTACAGAGCGCACAAATGATGAAGGATGCGATGAAGCTGGCGGCAGGACTGGATATGCCGGTCATCGCCCATTGCGAGGACAACTCGCTGGTTGAGGGCTGCGCGGTAGCGGAAGGTACGTTTGCCGACAAGCATGGGCTTAAGGGGATTCCGAATGAGTCGGAAGCCATCCATGTAGGCCGCGACATACTGCTGTCTGAGGCTACGGGCGTTCACTACCATGTGTGCCACGTCAGTACCGAGCAATCGGTACGGCTGATCCGTCAGGCTAAGCAGATCGGCATCAAGGTGACCGCTGAGGTGTGCCCTCATCATCTGCTGCTCTCGGAGGAAGACATTCCGGGAATGGACGCGAACTGGAAAATGAACCCGCCGCTGCGCTCGCGCCGCGATGTGGAGGCTTGCATCGAAGGCCTGCTGGACGGCACGCTTGATATCATCGTTACCGATCATGCACCGCACAGTGCGGAAGAGAAAGCAAAAGGCATGCAGCTTGCACCGTTTGGCATCGTCGGTTTTGAGACTGCCTTCCCGCTGCTGTATACCGCTTTTGTGGCTACTGGCAAATGGGATCTGTCCCTGCTGGTCCAGCGGATGACCGCTGATCCGGCCCGGGTGTTCAGATTGAACACTGGCAGCCTTGCAGTAGGGGCGCCTGCCGATCTGACACTGATTGATTTGAATGAAGAGAAGGAAGTGGACCCGGCAACGTTTGCCAGCAAAGGGCGGAATACTCCTTTTGGCGGATGGAAGCTTAAGGGCTGGCCGGTGAAGACTTGGGTAGACGGCAGAGCCGTATGGAGTGAAGTATAACTGACGGTTACTGGCAGCCAGGCTGCCGGCCGTGACATAAGCATCAGACTACAGAAACAAGAAGGAGTGGAAGGGAATGCAGGCGAGATTGCTGCTTCAGGACGGAACGCTGTTTACAGGCACCGCATTTGGCGCGGAAGGCGAAAAGACGGGCGAGGTTGTATTTAACACAGGAATTACGGGATATCAGGAGGTGCTGTCGGACCCTTCGTACTGCGGCCAGATCGTCACAATGACGTATCCGCTGATCGGAAATTACGGCATTACCCGTGATGATTTCGAATCTGTGCGCCCTTTTGTGCACGGCTTTGTGGTGCGGCGTCATGAGACTGTGCCCAGCAACTGGCGTGCTGAATACAGTGTAGACGATCTGCTGAAGGAATACGGCATTCCCGGAATCAGTGAGATTGACACCCGGATGCTGACCCGCATTATCCGCCACTACGGCACGATGAAGGCGATCCTCACCACTTCGAATAAACGTGTGGAAGAACTGATGGAAATGATGGGCGATACTACAATTGAAGAATTGCGCAATCAGGTAGCCCGTACCTCCACAACGAAGACATATAGCAGTCCCGGTAACAAGGAACGTATCGTGCTGGTAGATTACGGCGCGAAGACAGGCATTCTGCGCGAGCTGAACAGCCGCGGCTGTGATGTGGTTGTCGTGCCTCACGATGTGACTGCAGATGAGATCCGCCGCCTGAATCCGGATGGCATCCAGCTGTCGAACGGCCCTGGGGACCCTAAGGATGTACCTTATGCGGTTAAGACCATTTCCGAGCTGCTCGGCGAATATCCGATCTTCGGCATCTGCCTGGGTCATCAGCTGTTCGCGCTGGCATGCGGCGCCGATACCGAGAAGCTCAAATTCGGCCATCGCGGCGGTAACCATCCGGTAAAAGAGCTGGAGAGCGGACGCTGCTTCATCACATCGCAGAACCATGGCTACACGGTTAATGAAGAATCCGTAGTGAACACGGATCTGGAAGTTACGCATATTAACAACAATGATAAGACCGTCGAAGGACTGAAGCATACCCGTTACCCCGCTTTTTCGGTGCAATATCATCCGGAAGCGGCGCCGGGACCGCATGACAGCAGCTACTTGTTCGACCGTTTCCTGCAGATGATCGCAGACCACAAGGCGAAACTGCCGGCAGGCTCGCGCCAGGCGCAGCTTGCGGCCAATGCCAGAATCACGGCACCGAAACCTGCAGCACAGCTTGAAGCCGTGAAAGGAGCACTATAACATGCCTAAGAACGATAAACTCAAAAAAATTCTGGTTATCGGCTCCGGTCCGATTGTCATCGGCCAAGCCGCAGAATTCGACTATGCGGGCACACAAGCCTGCCAGGCTCTTAAAGAAGAAGGCGTAGAGGTTGTGCTGATTAACAGCAACCCGGCTACGATTATGACCGATACCAATATGGCTGACAAAGTATACATTGAACCGATCACGCTCGAATTCGTGACGGCGATTATCCGCCAGGAGCGTCCGGACGGCCTGCTGCCGACACTGGGCGGACAGACCGGCCTCAACATGGCTGTGGAGCTGGCCCGTGCAGGCGTACTGAAATCCGAGAATGTGAAGCTTCTGGGTACACAGCTGGAATCCATTGAGAAAGCAGAAGACCGCGACTTGTTCCGCGATCTGATGCGTGAGCTGGATCAGCCTGTTCCTGAGAGTGCCATCATCACCAGTGTGGAAGAAGCGATGGGCTTTGCCGCCGGCATCGGCTATCCGCTGATCGTCCGTCCGGCCTACACGCTGGGCGGAACAGGCGGCGGGATCTGCGACAATGAGGAAGAGCTGCGCGAAACCGTCAAAGCAGGTATCCGTTACAGTCCGATCGGCCAATGTCTGGTGGAGAAGAGCATCGCCGGCATGAAGGAAGTCGAATATGAAGTGATGCGTGATAAGAACGACAACTGTATTGTAGTCTGCAATATGGAGAACTTTGATCCGGTTGGCATACATACTGGCGACAGTATCGTAGTGGCACCAAGCCAGACGTTGTCTGACCGTGAATATCAGATGCTTCGCAGCGCTTCCCTGAAGATTATCCGCGCGCTGAATATTGAAGGCGGCTGTAACGTACAGTTCGCATTAGATCCGCAGAGCTATCAGTACTATGTCATTGAAGTGAATCCGCGCGTAAGCCGCTCGTCGGCGCTGGCGTCGAAGGCGACTGGGTATCCGATTGCCAAGATGGCTGCCAAAATCGCCCTCGGCTACACGCTCGATGAAATCGTCAATCCGGTTACCGGACAGACATATGCCTGTTTCGAGCCGACACTGGATTATATCGTCAGCAAAATCCCGCGCTGGCCGTTCGACAAGTTCATCTCTGCGAACCGTAAGCTCGGTACCCAGATGAAGGCAACCGGAGAAGTGATGGCCATCGGGCGTACCTTCGAAGAGTCTATTCACAAGGCGATCCGGTCGCTGGAGATCGGTGTGCACCGTTTCCGTCTGCCTGGCGCAGAGCTGCTTGAAGACAGTGTACTGCGTAATAGACTTGCCAAAGCGGATGATGAGCGCCTGTTCCTGATCGCAGAAGCGTTCCGCCGCGGCTACGGGCTGCAGGATATTCAGGATACGACGAATGTTGACTGGTGGTTCCTGTCCAAGATCGAAGGCCTCGTGAACTTCGAGGACGAGATCCGTGCAGAAGAAACCTTGTCCGCAGAAATTCTCTATCAGGCTAAGCGCAAGGGCTTCACGGACCGGGCGATTGCCGAGATCCGTGCCGAAGGGCGTCCGGGCGGGGCATTCACCAAGGAATCCGAAGTACGCGTGCTGCGTCTGCAGCAGGGTCTGGTTCCGGTATTCAAAATGGTCGATACCTGCGCCGCCGAATTCGAAGCCTCAACGCCATACTACTACTCGACCTATGAGACCGAGAATGAAGTGATTCATTCCGATAAACAGAAGGTTATCGTGCTCGGCTCCGGTCCGATCCGGATCGGCCAGGGTATCGAGTTCGACTACTCTACCGTGCATGCGGTATGGGCGATCCAGAAAGCCGGCTATGAAGCCGTAATTATCAATAATAATCCAGAGACAGTGTCGACGGATTTCAATACATCAGACCGCCTGTACTTTGAACCGCTGTTCTTCGAGGATGTCATGAACGTTATCGCCCAGGAGAATCCGATTGGGGTTATCGTACAGTTCGGCGGACAGACAGCAATCAACCTGGCTGCACCGCTTGCAGCAGCAGGTGTGAATATTCTGGGCACGAGCCTGGAGAGCATCGATGAAGCGGAGAACCGCAAGAAATTCGAAGCCCTTCTGGCCCGTCTCGATATCGCACAGCCAAAAGGCAAGACGGTTATCAACATTGACGAAGCCGTTGAAACAGCGCAGGCGCTGGGCTATCCGGTGCTGGTTCGTCCATCTTATGTTCTCGGCGGCCGTGCGATGGAGATTGTCTACAATGATACAGAGCTGCTGAGCTATATGGTTGAAGCGGTGAAGGTTAATCCGGAGCATCCGGTGCTGATCGACCGTTACATGCTGGGCAAAGAGGTTGAAGTCGACGCGATCTGTGACGGCGACACCGTAGTGATTCCGGGAATTATGGAGCATGTAGAACGTGCAGGGGTTCACTCGGGTGACTCCATCGCCGTCTATCCGCCGCAATACCTGGATGAAGGCCTGAAGCAGAAGATCTCCGAGATCACCATCAAGATCGCTAAGGAACTGAAGACGATCGGACTGGTCAACATTCAGTTTGTCATCTATCAGAACGAAGTGTATGTCATCGAGGTTAACCCGCGCTCCTCGCGTACGGTTCCTTTCCTGAGCAAAGTGACAGGCATTCCAATGGCTAATCTGGCAACCAAGATCATCCTCGGCGGCAAGCTGAAGGAAGACGGGTACACAGAAGGGCTGTGGCCGGAAAGCGACTACGTTTCGGTAAAAGTACCTGTGTTCTCCTTCGCCAAGCTGCGCAGAGTAGAACCGACCCTAGGACCGGAAATGAAATCGACCGGTGAAGTTATGGGCCGCGACAAGCTCTATGCCAAAGCGCTCTACAAAGGGTTGATCGGCGCAGGAATGAAGATTCCGGCCACCGGAGCAATCATCGTTACCGTAGCAGACAAAGATAAGGCTGAAGCGGTTGAGCTGATGAAGGGCTTCCATGCCATGGGCTACAAAATCATCGCCACCGGCGGTACCGCGCTTGCGCTTGAGCAGGCCGGGCTGAACGTGATGAACGTCAACAAGCTGGATGAAGGTGAGCCGACCATTCTGGATCTGATCCGCGGCGGTCAAGCGAACTTCGTCTTCAATACACTGACCAAAGGCAAGACGCCTGAGCGTGACGGGTTCCGTATCCGCCGGGAAGCGGTAGAGAACGGCGTTGTATGTATGACTTCGCTGGATACCGTAACCGCGCTGCTGAGAATGCTGCAGACGATCAACTTCTCGTCACAATCGATGCCTGCTTTTGTCGGACAATAATAAAATAGGGTGAGGGCAGCCGCTACAGGCTGCTACAAGGACGGTTTGCGTTAGCGCAGACCGTTCACCTATGCCCGGGACCTTGAAGAGCTCATTACCAATTGAATAAAGAAAGAAGGCTGGCAAATGGACGGGACCGCAGCACAGCAGCAACACGAACATGAGAACATCGGACAAGTAGAAAAGCGTAATGAAATGGCCGGACGGCTGATGGTTGCCCTGGACTATCCGGATGCGGCACAGGCGAGGCTATTACTCGACCAGCTGGAAGGTATCCCTTGCTATATGAAGGTTGGCATGCAGCTGTTCTATGCTGCCGGGCCGGACTTCATCCGGGAGCTGAAGGAACGCGGCTATTCGGTCTTCCTGGACGTCAAAATGCATGATATCCCGAACACAGTACGGGGCGGGGCTGAGAGTCTGACCATGCTGGGCGTTGATATGTTCAACGTGCATGCCGCCGGAGGAGCTGCCATGATGTCTGCTGCGCTGGAAGGTGCCGCCAAGGCCGTCAGTCTGCATCCGTCGCTGCATATTCCGCTTATTATCGCGGTGACCCAGCTGACCAGCACGAGCCAGGAGGTTATGAACAGCGAAATCGGCATCGCCGGCTCGGTGACGGACACGGTTGTACGTTACGCCAAGCTTGCGGCAGAAGCCGGGCTGCATGGTGTGGTGGCATCGCCGCAGGAATCAGCGGTGATCGCAGCAGCCTGCGGACCGGATTTCCGCACAGTGACCCCGGGTATCCGGCCTGCCGGTGCCTCGCTGGACGACCAGTCCCGCGTAATGACACCCGGACAAGCTATACGGCAGGGCAGCCACTACCTGGTAGTGGGCCGGCCGATTACGGCGGCGGCAGATCCGCGCGCCGCAGCACTTACCATTATTGAGGAGATGAGCGAAGTATGAGCCCATTAGAGAATAAAAGTGAACAAGTTGCACGTTATTTGCTGGAGATTGGAGCGGTAGCCCTGCGTCCGCAGGAGCCGTTCACCTGGACGTCCGGCATCAAATCGCCGATCTATTGCGATAACCGCCTGACCTTGTCTTTCCCGGTTGTCCGGAGCTACATTGCCGACGCCTTCGCAGAGCTGATCAGAGCCAGCTATCCGGACGCTGAGGTGATTGCCGGGACTGCAACCGCCGGAATTCCGCACGCGGCCTGGGTGGCCGATAAGCTCGGTCTGCCGATGGCTTATATCCGTGATAAGGCTAAAGGCCATGGCAAGCAGAACCAGATCGAAGGACTGATCGCTCCCGGCCAGAAGGTGATCGTGATCGAGGATCTGATCTCCACCGGCGGCAGCTCGATCAAGGCCGCGCAGGCTGTGCAGGAAGCTGGCGGCGTACCGCTGGCCGTACTGGCCATCTTCAGCTACGAGCTGGACCGCGCCGTAGAAGCCTTCGCCGCTGCGGATATCCCGCTGCAGAGCCTGTCCAACTACAGCACACTCATTGATGTGGCGCTGGCTCAAGGCACGATCGCTGACTCGGATGTAGCGCTGCTGCAATCGTGGCGCAAAGACCCGGCAGCATTTGGCGTATAAGCTGGATTGCTGGCTGTCAGCAGGTTCAGGAGGGCGGAATACATCAATTCCTCCCACTGGATTTGTTACCGGCCAATTGGAGTATACTTTGTGAGCGGTGTGGACATTAATGTTGTACGTTTTACAACTTTGACTCATGAATAGCCAGGTGTTCAGGAGGATTGTTGTATGAAATACAAGAATATTCCTGCTAAGCCGCTTGGTGAAGAGGAAATGCTGCATTTTCTACAACAAATTTCGATATGGGCCGATAGGATGAGGAAAATGTTGTATTATGGGCAGGATTTTATGGAAAGCTGACTGATCTCTACCATAGAAGGCGGATGAATGGGGAATTTCATGCGACAACAGCCGCCGCCCGGAAGCAGGCAAGAAATACAGCAAGAAGCCCCGTGCCTTGACAGGCTCAGCAGGGGCTTCTTTTGCGTTAGAATGAAGCAGTCTGTGCCAAGGTGAACAAACTGTCTTTTTAGTTTAAACGGGATGTCACTTCCGATATTCGAATAGGCTATATAATGCTAAATAAAGGAATGTTCAGCCACTTGTCCAGGCTTATGATATTTCATTAGGAGGTTATAAATATGGCTAAATCAACGATTCATCTTCTGCTCAGGCGCGGGCTTCCGCTGGCACTCTGTGCGGCGGTACTGCTGCCTGTTGTTCCAGATGCCGCCTCTGCCACTGCGGCCAAACCCTTGGCGCCAACCGTGGTGACGCAGCCATCAGGCGGGCAGCGTGTCCTGCGGATCGGCAGCCTGTGGAGTAACAGCGAAGATACCTATCTGCGCCAGAACCTGACTGACCTCTATGAATTTACACATCCGGACGTGAAGCTGGAGTTTGTTCCGGCGGTGGATCAGGAGCAGTTCCGCTTCACCAACACGTACATGGTGGAAGGACCGGAAGTTTTGAGGCATATGCGTGATATCATGCTGGGCAGTGATCCGGTCGATGTGATTATAGGAGACAGTAGCCTGATCGAAAATCTGGCGGATCAGAATCTGCTTGAGCCGCTGCAGCCGCTGATTGACCGTGACGGCTATGATATCAGCAATATGGCACCGACGATGCTAAATGGTGTCCGCGAGCTTGGCAGAGGCCACCTGTTTGCTCTGGCACCTACTTTCAACGCCAGCGTAGTTTTCTACAATAAAGGGATATTCGATGCTGCCGGAGTGAGTTATCCAACGGACGGGATGACCTGGGATGAATTCTTCACGCTTGCAGGTATGGTGACGAAGACCTCCAAGCAGTTGGATGAGCGGATATATGGCTTCACAAGGAGCCGTTATGTCGGCGATCCGTTCGGGGATATGCAGGCTTATCTCTCTCCTCTGCAAGTTGCTATGTACGATAACCAAGGCGGGGCAATGACAGTAAATAATGCGCTGTGGAGCAAAGGCTGGACTACCTTCAGCAATCTGATTCAGAAGAAGATTATCCCCGGCCCGGATGATATTGAAGCCGCAGCCGCAGCCGCAGCTGTTGCCGAACCTGCAGAGGCCGAATTTAACCCGTTTCTGGGAGACTGGTTTCTGACGGGCAAAGCGGCAATGGTCATCGGGGAATATGGTTATATCAACGAGCTGGCTTCCGCGGACCGCAATGCGCTCCTGATCAAGAACATTAATTTCAGACATGTGGATTGGGGAATCGCTGCCGTACCTACGTTTGCCGAGAAGCCGGGCGTGGCTGTAGGCGCCGGACTGGATCAGATGCTGGCCATCAGCAGTACCGCGCAGAATGAAGAGGATGCCTGGGAATTGATCAAATTTGTGAACAGCAACGAAGTAGCCAAAATCAAGGCGGCCAATCCTTATCAGCTTACCTCCCGGATGGATTTCAACCGTTCACAGAAGGCTGGAGTAAGCCTTGAACCCTTTTACAATGTGAAGCCGGTGCCGGTGACGGACGCTAATGTGAATAGTCTGGCATACAAGATACCTAATATTTATCAGATTAATCTGGCCGGACAAATGCTGTTCAGCGAAGTCATTCAAGGCAAACGGACGGTAGCGAATGCCCTCAAGGCCTGGGAGCAACAGGGCAACCATATGCTTAACGCGATGCGCAAAGATCCCGCGGTCTTGTTCAATCTAGACAACGGCTGGCTGGAGCGAAGTGCGAAGGGCAAGTAGTATAGCGTCAAATTTAAACTAGTGAGAACCACTTTGGAAAATCATTTGCCAATGGTTTGTAGTGACCCCATTATGGTATATCCGATCCGGTATGCTTAAGTGCACTTTGTACAACTAAATCGTCTGATTTATAACCAAATAATCGTTTAGTTGTATTTCGTGCAATTAAACTTCGAGTTGCAGACGGTTTTCCCCGATTCGGGCAGATTTAGTTGTACAGACTACAGTTATAAGAGGCAAGCATCCCTTTTTGCTGTTTTTAATTGTACATTATACAACTATCCTCTGAATTCTTGAATGGAAAATAATTTCAGACAAGCGGTGCAGAATTTTCCAGCCGTTCCGCAGGGCTTTTTTCCTGTTATTAATGAAAAAATGGGCATGCTAAGGATCAGAGCAGCAGCATACATTAATACGAAAAAGGAGAAGGGCATCATGAATTGGATATACTTCGCGAAATTGTTCAGGACAAGATTTCAAGCGGGTTGTCTGGCCAAAAGACTCGAACAGGACGGCTGGATCTACGGCTATCATGATCCGCGTTTTGTGGAAATTTACCGTTCGCGCAAAGGCCGCTACGGTGTGCGTTTTCTGCCATAAACAAATTAACCAAATTCATCCTTGACTTTATCCATACTTATATTGTATATTATCTATTGTCGCTGTTTGAATATGATTACTGACGCGGGGTGGAGCAGCCCGGTAGCTCGTCGGGCTCATAACCCGAAGGCCGCAGGTTCAAATCCTGCCCCCGCAACCAATTTTATTTCATCAGACAGCGCTGTTTGAATATGATTACTGACGCGGGGTGGAGCAGCCCGGTAGCTCGTCGGGCTCATAACCCGAAGGCCGCAGGTTCAAATCCTGCCCCCGCAACCAATTTTATTTCATCAGACAGCACTTGTTAAATACGGATATCCTAGTCCGGGCCCTTAGCTCAGTTGGTTAGAGCGGTCGGCTCATAACCGATTGGTCACAGGTTCGAGTCCTGTAGGGCCCACTTCACTAAAACCCTTACCTTGTAAGGGTTTTTTGCTGTTTATAGACTCGACGAAGCGAATATGCTTGAGTGGGGAAAGGTCATATTTTTAAGCTTGCTAACGGATTTGCTAACGGAGACTTTTCTTTTATTCCACAGGTTCAACCTTAGATGGTTGGGGGCTTTTTTTGTTTGAAGACAGATTTTGCTTGTTTAGCATAGTAATCGAGTAACCAATTGCATTGCTTGGATGCTGTTTATTTATATTTTTTGGAATTATATTTATTAATTCGGGCTCAACCTTAAAATCAGTGCTTTACGGCTAAGTCCCCATGTGATGCCGATTGCACTCCAGTAGGAATCCACCCCGTCGAGCTCCAGCAAGCAGACTGGCAAGCGATTATGGACAATTTCAAAGCCTATACCGAACAAAACTAATCATCGCGAAGAAGACGCCGGGGAAGGTACCCGTCGTCTTCCCTTGTTAATCCAGGTATGAGTGCGCTCTCCGTTATCCTTAACCTTAAGCTTCATCCGTGTTCATGTAGTTGATTGCCCACATATGGCCGTCCAAGTCCTCGAAGGCCCAATGGTACATGAATCCATAATCCTCAGGTTCTTCGTACGATTTCCCGCCCAAGGAGACCGCAGTATTCACGATTTCATCCACCTTTTCTCGGCTCTCGAAGGTGAGTGCGATCGTCATTTGCGCATACTTTTCCGTATCAACGGTTTCCTTCTGCGTGAGTGAATTTAATAGTTCTTTGGTGAGCAGCATGATCTGCAGGTTGTCGCCGATCACGATGGCTACCGAATTCTCATTATCGGGGAATTGCGGGTTGAGCTCGAATCCGAGTCCGGTGAAGAACGCCTTCGATTGTTCTACGTTGTTTACAGGCAGATTGAAGCTCGTGAATGTGGACATTAATGCCATTTTTAAACACCTCATCTTCAAAATGGTTTGTTGTCATTGATGCCTTCGTTTATTTAGACGAAAGCCAATCCGGGAATTCATCGGTCTACTTGATTCCTGCCACTCCTGTATTATTGTAAATGCAAACCCAGTATATCAACGAACTTCTCACCATACCAGAGTTACACGTAAGCCAGATTCTGCTTGTCAATCACAATGAACTTTATATCGACGCCACTCCCGTCGCCCAGCTTTAAAGCTCCCCGATCTGCCTGTCTGTGCAGCATGTGATTCGCAAAGTTACCAATGGGACGCGAACCATACGCCATCTGTCAGTCTTCAAGAGGAAAGGGAGTGATATAGGGGATCATTTCAATGATCAATGTGACAATTCTGTCATGCTGAATGGAAGATTGTAAGGTCAATCGATTGGGAAAAAATTATGACCCCCGTATACTGGAAATAAAAAGAATCCATTTCTGAAAGGGGATTATCCACTGGTGACTGACATTATTAAAGCAATCATCCTCGGCATAATCGAAGGTTTAACTGAGTTTCTACCGGTATCATCTACTGGACATCTTATTTTAGCAGGTGATTTGCTTAGCTTTGAGGGAGAAGCTGCAATCACTTTTAAGATTGTTATACAGCTGGGTGCAGTGATGGCGGTGTTAATTCTGTACTGGAAAAGGTATTTGGAGATTGGGTCTAATATGATTAGAATGGATTTTTCCAAAAGTAAAGGATTAAACATCATTCATATGATATTAGCCATGTTGCCTGCATTAATCCTGTATCTCCTCTTCAAGGACACTATAAAAAGCCGTTTATTCGGCCCGACTCCTGTCGTGATCGGTCTAGTAGTCGGTGGTCTATTGATGATCATCGCTGCACGGAATAGGCGGACAGAAACCGCTGATACGATGGATGGGATTAGCTATAAACAAGCTTTCGGAATCGGTCTGTTCCAATGCCTGGCGTTATGGCCGGGATTCTCGAGATCAGGTTCGACGATTTCAGGCGGCCTTTTGCTAGGCACTAGCCAAAAAGCCGCCGCAGATTTTACATTTCTTATTTCCGTCCCTGTCATGTTTGGTGCAAGCTTGTTGGATTTGTATGATAGTCGTGATTTGTTGAGTTCTGACGATTTACTTCTAATGTTAATTGGCTTTGCGGCATCCTTCATAGTGGCAATGATTGCAGTAGTGACCTTTATCAAACTGATTAAACGTCTTCGCTTGGAATGGTTCGCTCTCTATCGGTTTGTTTTAGCAGCTCTCTTCTATCTAATCGTCATACACTAATTCGTTCCATTTATTTGTTAAGGATCTAATGTGAGTTTCTGGAGAAGGTTGAAATTTTCACAATGTATTTTTGTTTCAAAATGCGATACACTGGAATCACACAAGATTGTGATTGCTAACTGAAGGAATTTTACAGCAGCGGAAAATCACATCTTCTTATCTATTTGGGAGGTGTCTTTTTGGAAGACGTAATTGATTTTGTCCAAACTTTCAAAGGTTTAGAGGCGCGGATTAATGAATTCATTAACGAGGATTCGTCTCTGGAATATGTGGAGGGATCTGAAGAAGTAGTGGCTGGAGGAGCTTACGCCTGGTCTAAATTAAAACCCGCTGAAATAAATAAGCAAGATCACATTGACTCTGATTATATGGAATTAGCAGATGAGGTCAGAAAAGTTTTGAAAAATGAGCACAGCCCCCATATTGAAAAATTTGAACGGAGTTGCGCCTTAGTTTTAAACTATATTCGGCAAGATACTTTGCTCTGGGTTCCTGGTTTGAAAAATGTGATTGAAAATATAAAATCCGAATTGGATTTACAGCAGTTTTTCGTGGAAGTGACACGATAGTCTATTATATTGAGGCCCGTCAACCGTATTCCGTTGGCGGGCATTTTTCTTTCGTGGCAAGTCTAACCTTTACTATTATTATAGTCAGAATAAGCAGTTGACTGCATTACCAGGCATAAACCCCATTTACATCGAGAAACTCCCCGTTATGCCGTTTACCATCCGTTGCGTAGCCGACAATAATGGCAGCACCGTCTTCTTTGGATTTGCCGCCTTCAGCATTGCCGTTCAAATCCGTCTTGGTGAAACCAGGTGTGACGGCGAATACTTGAGCATTGCTGTCCTTGCATTCAATCGCCATGGCCACGGTCATTGCATTGTTGGAGGTTTTGGAGGCGTTATAGTCAAAAGCATTAAGCGCGTATGCAGAGCTCTGCATGAAGTGAAGTGAGGCCATATCGGTCGATACGTTCACAATGGTTCCTTCATTCTTTTGGATTAAGGGGAATAGCTGTTGATTCAGGCGGAACGTTCCGAAGAAATTCACTTCAAAGGCATTGCGCAAATCGGCCTCTTGGGTTGCACTGAATGAACTCGAGAAGGCTCCCGGCATGCCGGCATTGTTAATTAAAAGCTTCAGATCAGCGTAGTTGGCCTGAATGCTGCCGGCTGCCTGTTCAATACTCTCTTTATTAGTCATATCAATTTGCACGAACTCTACGTTTAAACCCTGCTTTTGTAGTTCGGAAGCTGCGGCTTCCCCCCGTTCAATACTGCGTGCACCAAGCAACACCTTCCAGCCGGCTTCACCGAGCTGTCTCGCAATTTCAAATCCAATTCCTTTATTAGCACCTGTTACAAAAGCGGTTCTGTTCATCGTAATCCTTCTTTCTGTGGGATATGGTCTAGCAACAATTCAAAGTTTATTATGCTACACTTAGTGTAGGTCAACATAACAGCTCATTCATCTGGAGCATAAGCTGGAGCGGTATTATGCCGGAGAGAATTATTAATAGATAGATATTCTGGCGCGGTTCTCTATGGAGTCAGGATTTATGTCATGGGCCCAGTCTATCATTATATGGTAGTATTTAGTAAATGGAGGGGCTTAAATGAAATTAATGAAGAGATTGGGTTTGTGGTTGCCGGTCCTGTCTGTAGCGGTATGTATGATTAATCTGTCAGGACAAGATGATAAAAACCTGCTGCTTTTTTTGACAAGTCCTTTGCTGTTATGGCTTAACCCTCAGCTGACAGATCTGCACTATAGTATGGACAATGAGCTTCTGTGGCAGTTTATACTATACGGCATTCACTTCTTCTTCTGGTTGGGGTTTGGATTATTGTTCGATTGGTTATTAGCGCGCAGAAGAGCAAAGTAGAGTTGCGAAGTTCCGAAGGCAGGCCTCAGGGAGATGTTGACTTCACAGATATAAGTTACAGAAACATGATGAAACGATTAAAAATATATAACCAGAGGAGAGTGGAGAAAGAGTGGCAATGAGAGAAGCAGAGGATAACAACCGTGAACTGGAGAAGCGGGTTGCTGCGCTGGAGAAACGGATTGCAATGATGGAGAACTATAACCCGCCCCCGCAGTCCACCAAAAAGGTAGTCTGGATCGTGATTGCGGTAATACTCGGAATCTTCCTGGCAATGGCGGGTATTGGGATTATCCAGTTTGTCAGCAGCGGCTAGTCGTTATTCTTGTCATTAATCAGCAGAGAAGTGCAGACCAGCGCTACAATAAGCATGATGCCCATTGCGATCATTTGAAAGATATTATTATAGGCTCAGCCTGATTTAAGGTTGGTTTAAGCAAATAGTGAGTATATTGTATACATACCCCCTGATAGAAACCTTGGACCCTGCCGAACGTTGGCGGGGTCGCTTTTTATAGGGTGAAAGGTCACGGATTGAGCCGCGCTGGCTATATGCTGATTATTCTGTACAGAGGTTTAATCGTACTCCTTGGGTTCCTGCAGTAAGATGGAGAAGGTCTGCGTTTCGTGGTCCACTTCAATGGTCTCGATGCCGACAAAATCCGGAATTTCGGGATGTACTGCATCTACGCTGTAATCCGGATGGGTCAGCAATAATTGAATGACTTTTATGGCTTCCATGTCGCTCCCCTTTACGGTTGAAATGTCACCATGCATAGAGGTACATCTGTTGTTCTTATGTCTATGCCGGTATTATCCCCGCAGCGCTTAGCGAATATGTCTATGGATTAATTTTCTGTCTTCGTTTCTTTCCATTACGGCCATTAATTGCCCCTGGAAAATACGCCGCTGGATCTGGTCAATCCGCTGCAGAGCCAGCTCCACAGGAACCTGGAAGGTACTGGAAAGCTCAGCCACGGCATCCTCACGCAGTTCAGGCAGTGTCCGTGAAGATATCATGGAATAGGGCATGGCAGCATACAGAATAAACCTCTCCGATTCATCCTCCTGCGCCTGCGTGAACTGTTCAGGCATAAGAGTATGCTTGCCGGCATGGCGGAGCAGATGACACAGCTCATGGAGGAACTCCAGCCGCTGCAGTTCGGGAGGGAGCCTGTTGTCGATAAACATGCTGTACATTCCTGCGCTGGCCTCAATGCTCTTGCTTCGGACATCCAGATAATGAATCCAGATATTCAGCCGCTCGGCTATGTATTCAATGGATATGTCGGACGGCTGGCGGACACCAATGCGCTGATATAAATCCTCTGTCCATTTCTCCAAGGCAGTCATCTGATAATAGGATTGCATAATCAATCACCTCAATATAAGATCGTATGTTCGTATTAATGGTCAAAAGAAAAGCCCTGAAGGGCTAAGCAATCAGCACACTCAATATTCAGCAGCTGTATTGATATGGAACGGGTGTTCCTATGTATGTAAGCATAAAGCAATCAGGCGCGAATATCAAGTGTTTTTCCCAAGGTGGGGTGTGCGCCCTGACTCAGCATCTGGACCATATTCTGGGCATCGGTCTGTGCCTGATCTTTGGCAATACTCATTACCTGTAATCCCGCAGCCTGCAGTAAAGACGACTGGTTCATGACAACCGATAGTGCAGCAATATCCATTTGTGTTCCTCCTCCAAGATTTTTTGAAGCAGCGCATCCACCTTTTATATCGACCGATTAGGGCTTGGCCGTTAGGTGAATGGCATTTCTTTGCCGATTGGCCCATGCCACCGGTTAGATTTCCACATATTCTGTGCTGTATTCAATATTCAAGAGGAGGAATTAAATTATGGGAGCAGAGTATGGTTGCGGTTGTGGAAATAACGTCGGTGGAGTTAATCAGGGTCCTCCGATTGTTCCGGTTGTAAGCCCTTGGACTTCGACTGGTGCGATTCTGGTTCTGTTCATTCTGCTGGTTATTATCACTAAAGCCTGTTTGTTCTAGAACCGCATTGAACAAGTGCTGCCCTGTCTGGCCTGAGGCCGGATGGGGCTATTTCTTTTTTTTGCGTGCCGCCGGACCGATCTGGCGTTTGATTCTTCCTGTATGCTCATCCGTTTCAATGATATACAACTCCTTGACTGTACCTGCAAGTGCAAACCATTCCTGTAAGGCTTCAGCCTCGGACATAGGGCCGTACAGCCTTTTCCCCCGATAACAGATATAGAACACTCCCGGCTCTCCGTCTATGGAATAATATCCCACCCTATTTTACGCTTTATCCGGGTGAATTTGCATAAAGAACTGTCGTTCGCATAACAGGAATGCAAATGTCCTTATATGACGGAGAGGAGAGCGGCTAATATGAGATCTGTTTCTTATCAGCAATCATTTGCGATAGCGGTAGCCGGAGTAGTCAGGCATTCTGCCTATTTAAACATGAACTCTACGCGGGTACCGTCTGCGAAGTCCTCCAGCTGATTGCCGACCCAGCTTCCAGCTCCGCGGTTATCGCTGGGAGTTATGTATTCAATATCAGCGCCGGCTCCACCTTCCGCACACATCGCCATCGGCCATTCGTCGCGGTCATAACCTTTTTTGGTGGGTACGCCCTTCAGGGATTCCTTACGGTTCTCTTCGGCTTCATTCCGGTCAATCGTGCAGATGGGGGACTCCCCGTTCTCAATCGCTTCCTGAATATGTCTGGCGGTCTCCGGATAACGGTCAGACGGGAATTCCAGCCGGACAACCTCCGAATTGCCAGAAGACGGCGTCTGGGACGGAAGCTGACCATTCTCCCCGAAGTAGTAAGCAGCCAGGCTGAGCAGAACAACAATAATGAGACTGGTGATGAATTTTTTGGCTTTCATATCTGCTCCTTAAAAGTTTTGTTAGCATAGCTTCCAATGATAAGCTCCGGCAAAACTAGCTTCGGAAGCATACGCTTAAGTATTGTGGGCGCAGGAAGCCTGCGCTCACAATAGTATAGCGTATGACTGCGGGATTGGAACAGACGTAATTCTTGTCTATCCGCCGTTCTGATGTTACATAATTCGCCATAAAATGTACAAACAGATGGAAAAGGATGGTGGAAAAAGTGGAACAGCGTGTACTCAGAGATCTGCTGGATTCCGCGTCACGGCTGGTAGGGGATGTACAATGGCAGGCCGCCTTCCGCAGTGTGCTGATGAGTCCTGCGGATGCGGAGCTGGCTCTGCCGGCGCGTAAATTGCTGAACACCTTATACTGGCTGCAGGGGCAAGGCGTGATCAGCGGACAACATGATTATCTGGAGAGCCCGGATGAATTCAGCGTGAAGCTGAAGAATACCGGCGGGAGCTATGCGGGACTTCACGGCTATGAAATGGGTGCCATCAGCAACCAGACGGAGCAGCAAATCAGCAGCCAGCGGCAGGCCGTCACGGACAGTGCGGTCCGCTGGCATCAGGCCGGGGGAATCGTGACGATGAGCTATCATGCCAATCTGCCGGGAACCGCTCCGGCCTGGGCGAATGTCTCAATGAGTCTCAGTGAAGCAGATTTCAGCAAATATATTACACCGGGAACGGTACAATACACAGCAATGATTGCGGAGCTGGACAAAGTAGCCGTGTATCTCAAAAAACTGAAGGATGCCGGTGTACCAGTGCTCTGGAGACCTTACCATGAGATGAACGGCGGGTGGTTCTGGTGGGGGCAGAAGTCCTCCTTCAGCACCCTCTGGGAGATTATGTTCGAGCGTTATACCATATATCACAAGCTGCATAATCTGCTGTGGGTGTGGAGTCCAAATGCGAAAAACCAGTGGTGTGACGAACCTGCGAAATATTACCCGGGCAGCGGGAGAGTGGATGTGCTGGCCCTGGATATCTATGAAGCGGATTTCAAGGGGAGCCATCATGACAGCCTCTGGGACCTGGGGCGCGGCAAGCTGATCGCCATTGGTGAGAATGGGGAGCTTCCTCCGGCAGCCCTGCTGGCTGGTTCCCAGAACAAATGGAGCTACCAGATGACCTGGGGCAAGCTGCTGTATGAGAAGAACAGTGATGCGGTGATCAAAGCTTTTATGAAGGATAATTTCGTGTTCACCAGAGATGAATATGCAGCGAGGGCGGCAGCAATAGATCCATCACCGGGCGGCATTCCTAAGCCGGGCTTGTATGGCCAGTACTACAATAACATTACGCTCAGCGGTACGCCCGCCCTCACCCGGACGGATGCCAACATCAACTTCATCTGGAGACAGGCAGCCCCTGATCCGGCTATTGGTGCAGATTTGTTCTCGGTACGATGGAGCGGCAGGCTAAGTGCGGTGTACAGTGAGACTTACAGCATCTATACTTCTTCGGATGATGGCATCCGGGTATGGATCGACGGCAAACTGATTATTGACAGCTGGATGAAGCAGAGCGGGCAGGAGCGGCAAGGCAGTGTGAATCTGATTGCGGGTAAGCTGCATGAGCTGAAGGTGGAGTATTACGAGAACCAGGGGGATGCGCGGGCCGTGCTGATGTGGGAGAGCCCCAGCCAGATCAAAAGCGTAATTCCGGCAGGGGCTTTGTATCTTCCTTAACAGGGAAAGTCTTAGGTCAGATTTGTTCGCGGTAGCTGATTTTGTTGGCGACTTTTTCGTTGCGGACGGCTTGGCGCAGCACGTCTTTTACGGTCTGAACCTTGCGGATTTTGCGGAAAGGAAGCTGCGGCGACGAGGCGTCATCCGAGAGGATCGTAAGCGTTCCAATGCCTAATATACGGTCGGGAATCGACTGCGTGACGGAAAAATCATTGACCCGCAGCAGCTCGATTTCTTCGACATCCTTGCCGATCAGTCCGCTCTTCACCATAATCCGCTGGGTTGTAATTGTGTATCTGGTGGTATTGAGTCCAATAAGCCCCTTGAGCCGGTCGGATATGCCCGCAGGCTTACCCTGCCACAGCTCGGTTTCTGTGCTTGTTCCGGAGACCCGGCCTGCCGCCGGACGGCGTGCTGCTGCCGGAGCGTTATTATCCTCTGTACCTGCTCCGCATTCTCCGCAGAATTTGGCACCTTGCTTATATTCCGCACCACAGGCTGTGCAATAAGGCATAAGATATCTTCCTCTCGTATAACGGATAATTTGATTATAGTATAACAAGAATTCCCAGTCACTACCGGGTTCTTCTTGCGTTTCTTTCTGTGAATACGCTTTATCTCAGGAAAATGTTTCATCCAGACCGATTTTACATTAATTTCATTTGCACTTAACAAAATTCGATATTATTCTGTTAAGTGGAGGGATATAAATATGAGACGATTTTTATTTGCAGGATTACTTATGATGGTTGTAGTCCTAAGTGCCTGCAGCAATGACAGCGCAGAACCTGCTTCGCAGGAAGTAGTGCAGGATACAGTTCAGAGCTTTTACAATGAAATGTCAAAATTCGATGAAATGGGTAAATCCTCGCTGGAAAACTTCAACACCACCTTAACTTCTTATTCAACCGGAGATGCGACTGACAAGGAGCTGCAGAAGGCCGTGGACGAGTTCCAGGATACAGCCTCCGATATCGCCAATCAGGTGAGTGAAGTGAAGATTTCCAAGAGCCTGCCGGACACTATCCAGACGCTGCTCAGAGATTCTATTATTGCTTTTAAAAGTGCGTACTCCATTAAAGAGCAGGCCTCCAAAAGCGCGGTTTCTCCCGATGTAACTGCCGAGGAATTCAATGCAATGAACCAGCAGGCGGATGTAGCGATGCTGTACGGCATCTCCAAGCTGAATGAAGCCAGAGCGGCCGCAGGACTGATTGAGCCGGAAGAGAGCACAAAAGGTCTAATTGTGAACCCGTCAGAGGCGGGCGCCGCTGCGAAGACTGATACGGGAGCTGCAACGACAGAGAGCACGGCAGGAAACACAGCCAATTAGAAAGTATTCATCCCCGTATAGTACCTGAGTAATTACCAGAATGAATTCAAACTAGCCCCACTGCTGTGGGGTTATTTTGCTGTGCCGGCGAGTCCGGTATGTCTCCTCCCAGTTCTTGCTGCTTACATATATTTCTGCTTGCTTAAAAAGCCGGATCACGGATATAATACAAACATACGTTCGGTACATGAGCGGACAACGTATTGCGGTTTGTATATAGACCATAGATTGGGGGAGCGGCAATGGGCAAAAAGCTGGAGGGCAATAACCTGTGGGACAGCAACCGGACAGTTCTGCCGGAGCAGATGCGCGTAATCAGTAGAGGTGAACGGGAGACGTGGCAGAGCGTCAGGCCGGTTCCGGATGAACACAAGCTGGAGGAGATTGAGCATACGCTGGCTTTGTCGCTGCGGAGTCATGTACGGGTAACGATAGTGTTGTTTGACCCTCTTGAGCACAAGCTGCTTAGCGGATTTGTGACCTCCATTCACACCCACTCGCGCGAATTCAAGCTGCAGTGGGCGGAGGAATGGAAGTGGCTGAACGTGGATGATATTGCGGACGCCTATATCGTCTGAGGGTGCAGGCGAAGCTGGCCGGAGCGGACGGAACGGTTAATTTCTTCCGGCGGTTTCCGTCTTTTCATAAGCAATCAGCGTAACTCCGGGATTCCCGGTCATCCGGGCGATGGCCGACTCGGCCTCGCGGATCACTTCGACAACATCCTCCTGATCGCTAAGCGCGGCCACCTTATAGCTGTCACTGTGAATATCCATGGTTGTCCACCTTTCCATGCGGGATTAAGGATTAACGGTACTCCATGTTAGTGTGGCCTGTGGTGCAGCAATTCATCCTTGTTGGCTCCTGTTTACGCTAAGCTGGATCAAGCATTATTAAGGCCCTCAGGATTGCCTGGGGGCTTATTTCGTATGCTTCTGGGAGCCTGGCAAACTTGGGCGGATGCAGGGGTGAAAGTGTACATGCAACATTGTACAAGCGGGCATTTACTATACCAGGGGGTGAGTATATGCTGACTTTGGATCAAGTGAAGAGTAAATCGGCAGGGTGGCTGGGCAATCTGCATCCGGTGCTGCTGGCGGGTGCTACAGAGCTCATCCGGCGGAGTTATGCCAGAGGGATTCCGATCCTCATTACCCAGGGAATGCGCACCATTGCCGAGCAGAATGCGCTATACGCGCAGGGAAGAACGAAGAAAGGCGCTATTGTAACCAATGCCAAGGGCGGGAACAGCTATCACAATTACGGGCTGGCAATTGATTTCGCACTGCTGCTGCCGGATGGTAAAAGCGTATCCTGGGATATGAAGCGTGACGGAGACGGGGATAAGGTAGCGGACTGGCAGGAGGTTGCACAGGAGGCGAAGAAGCTCGGTTTCGAGTGGGGCGGAGACTGGAGTTCCTTCAAGGACTACTCTCATCTGCAGATGACCTTCGGACTAACCACTGCTGAGCTTCGGGCGGGTAAGCACCCCACCGTTCAGCAGGTGAAGGACGCATTAAGCCGGATTAACGGAGGTGACCCAGAGGTGAATACCGAGGTTAAAGTAAATATCACATTGAACGGACAGAAGCTCACGACCGGCGTGCTGGACAGCGTCACCACATATGCTCCGGTACGGGCCATTGGCGAAGCGCTTGGAGCCAAAGTGACCTATGATGCGCTCAGCAAGACCGTGAACATCATAAAGGAATAATCTGCGTTGCATAGATGATGTGCCGTGTGGGGAAATTATCAGCGATAAACCACAACTACAGAGGAGGCATACCATCTTGAACAAGCTGATTACAAGCCTTGCATGCGGCACAGTATTATCCATGAGTCTGCTCGGAGCCGGTTACACATCTGCTGCGGCTGGCACGACAGGAATGGGCGGAACAGCACCCGTTACCAACAGCACAACATCGGATACCCGAATGGGCACTATGGGCAACATGGGGGACATGGATGGCCGGAGTACACAAATGATGAACGGCCGGGGCAATACCATGATGAACCAGACGACAGGCACCATGCACAAGAACGAGACGATCATGAGGGATAAAATCCGTACCGGAGACAACAGCTCCGTCTCCCCGCTGAACAACACTACACCAACCGGCAACTACCGGGCACAGAGCACCACAGGCGATAACGATAACGGCTCTAACTGGGGCTGGCTCGGCCTGCTCGGACTTCTGGGGCTGGTTGGTATGCGGAGCAGAAGCGGCGAGCGCGAACGCCACTAAACGGGTTAGGGACTGCAAAGGGCCCGCATCAGTTTCGGCTGATCGGGCTGTTTGTCTGGATTCAGGATAATTTAATGGCAATTATTTGTTGCGAATCCCCGTAATACGTGATATTATATTTCTTGTCGCGTTAACCACGCACATAACATGCCGGGGTGGCGGAACAGGCAGACGCACAGGACTTAAAATCCTGCGGTACGTGAGTACCGTACGGGTTCGACCCCCGTCCTCGGCATCCTTGATTTATAAGGGTTTTTTCCGAAAAACCTTGGTTTTTGAACCGACTTGCAGACGCACAGGACTTAAAATCCTGCGGTACGTGAGTACCGTACGGGTTCGACCCCCGTCCTCGGCATCCTTGATTTATAAGGGTTTTTTCCGAAAAACCTTGGTTTTTGAACCGACTTAGGAGAGAACTTTTTAGCGAGTTCTCTCCTGCAGTTCTCTCCTTTTTCCGAAGGAGAGAACGAGGAGGAGATTGCATGACTCTCATGAAATATCGAGGGTTGTGCGATCTTTTTTTATTAAAAGACCAAAACACTACTCATTGTTGATGCAGAAGATACTTTGGAACTGTACTCTAGATGAGAATAAATATTAGCCGTTGTAGAATAGTTGCTGTGTCCCAGCCATTCCTGAATTTCTTTCATACTGACTCCATTAGCGAGTAGAAGGCTTGCACAACTATGACGCAGGTCGTGATAACGAATATGACGAAGACCATTTTTTTTAAGAGTTCTAGTAAAGTTCTGTGTGATAAAGCCGGGTTTAATTCGTTGTCCCAACTTATCCAGATAGATATACTCCTCGTAATCAGTGCAGTAGGATTTACCACATATGGCTTTATTGAGAGCTTGAAGCTCACGAATACGCAGCAGTAATTCCTCAAAGGCTGGCACAAGAGGTAAGGTGCGGCGACTTGGTTTGTTTTTAGCCCGGTCCTTTTCAATGATGTGTTCCTGACCTTCAAAATAAACCGGAGTTACAGTGTGCCTAATACTAATCGTTTTGTTTTCAAAATTTATAGCTGTCCATTTCAACCCAACTACTTCACTTCGCCGCAATCCATAAAAAGCGGCAAGAATGACTGCTAGCTCTATCAGTTCGCCCTTTACTTTTTCAAACAGGATATTGATCTCTTGCTTGTTGTAAAAGCTGCCGACAAAATCATTCTTCTTAGGTCGTTCGATTTTATCTGCGGGATTAGTGTTAATTAAATCATTTTTAAGAGCATGCTTTAGCGCTTTGCGAATATTAGCGTGATAATGGAGAACCGTATTGGTTGTTACTCCATTTTCTTCAAGCTCATACTGATAGTAATCTTGTATGTGACTCGGTAATAATTCTTTGAGAAATAACCCCTTTTCTTCGAAGTAAGGAACAATATGATTAGTAATGACATTGTGGTACGAAGCATAAGTGATAAATTCAACCTGATGTTTCATCATAGCTAGCCATTGAAGCATGAACTCAGAAAACAGTGGCCCTAGATCGACAGGCTCCTCAACGGGTTTTTTTACGATAATTTGTTCAACTATTGTTTCTTCCTCAACAGCATTTAAAAGACGATTAAAATTCACTCTTGTTTCTAATAATAATGCTTCAGCTCGTTTTTTGTTTCCTTTTACTGTAAGACCAGTAGGAATCCACTTTGGTTTTCTCTTACCTTTTTCATCCTTGCAATTCAAGACCATATAAAAAAGACCTTTTTTTTCTTGTAGGTGGCCTGCTACCATGAAAAAACCTCCTTCATAGCAGCCCGCATTCATCCTACCATTGACGTGTTAATTATAACACGTACGGTAGAGGTGATTCAATGCACTAAAGCGTCATAGTGAGGTCTTTCAAATGTAAATATATTTAGATACAACAAAATATTTACTTTAGGGATTTTATAAGTTCGCCCAATTTTGAAGTGACTTATTTGATTTTCTTGTAAAAGTTTATAGGCAGTTTTGCTACTTATCCCACCAAGCATTTCACACATTTCAGCTATATTCACAACGTCTGGGTAGCTTTGGAATAAGAGGGCATAAATCTCTTGCTGATTGATTATCAAGTGGGCTTCAGTGTCCATAGTCAACCCCCATTTTTGTCTGGGATTTTAAATTACAAGTAAAGAAGGATACATTTTATTTACACGAATAAAATACTACTACAAATTATCTTTTAGAAACATTTCAAGTTGTCAGTGGTTGCTGACAACACAGCTCTGATTTTCTCAGAGACTCCCCCTCAACTGAGCAGGCTGCCCCCAATACAGTTACGTTGGCCGGGCAGGAGTATCATTATCCCTCTTGTAGGTTATTGCGAGTCAATCCACCACAGATTGATTTAAGCCGGAAATAGGTCGCTATTCCTAAGATTTCTGTATAAGGTGTCATGGCGGTCCCGCTAAGTCGCTTTCCATTCTAATGGATACAAGAGTAATGTACTTGAAATTTGTTTTATGGAGTTATCAAAGAGCGCTATAAATAGTAACAGCTTTAAATAGGGTCGAATTATAAAAAGGGCAACCAAGTTGCCACTTTTATTCTGCTCAAATGCCCATATAACGTGTTAGATCAAAGCGTCTAACGGCCATAATAAACTCTATAGTTAATTGTTGTTTACAATCTTCATTGAATTTTCCATTATGCCAAGATAATTTATATATTAACCCTTCGTAACGTTGTATAAGTTCAGTTTCAGCCTGAGTATTTCCTTCTTGTGATAATTTGATAAGTTCGAATACTTCTCGCATCTTCTCATCTCCTATCAATTTTAGATAAAGAATAAATGAAAGGCGAATAGAGATTATTTCTCTAACTTTTTCTTCAATTTCTCTAACAGTTTCTTTTTTGCTTTTGTTACCGCTTGTCTACTAACACCTAGTATTGTTGCTACTTGTCGATCTGTGTATTCCTTATAGAATTTTAAATAAATGAGTCTCTTCTCTAATGGATTTAAGGAAGATAGCGCTTCATACAATGATTCTTCTTCAAGAATATTAAATTGAGTTGTATAATCCGTTTTGTTAAATAAAGCGCTTTCTTTAATTTCATTTAAAGATCTAAATCGTGTACTTTCCATATCGTAGTGTTTAAAAAAAGTTATGCTTCTGTGAATGAGACAAGATTTAACGTAGCTACTAAATCCTTTTTCAACTGTGGAAAATAAATCTTGTTTGGTGTAAGATCTCACACTTATCCCCTCCTTTCATTTTTAAATGTCGATTTCAGTTAAAAAAGGCTACTTTTTATAAAAAAATACAATGAACATTCATGAAATAGAAAAGTATTAATCGGATTTGGAAATATTTCTAACATACTTACTAAAAAAACACCCTTCTTTGCTGAAGGGTGGGGATTGAAATTATACTCCTATATTTGTGAAAATGAAGTAAATATAAAGTTATATGAATTCTTTGAATTGCATGAAATTTGTCGAAAATAAATTGCATTTTCTCTATGTAATAATTGCATTACTTTTTTACTATATAAATATTATACTTTTAAAAAAACTACTCAATATGTCATTTTCAATTTTATACAATGTCATTTTTAAGATGATACAAAAGATCTATTTAAACCCAGAAAATTTCTGCAGAAATCTGCTGAATGTCTAAACAAATGTAGTCCTTCCCTTCGGAGGAGCTTTAATTTTATTGAAAATGACTTGTTTAAACTTAAAAAAGCCCATTTGAGTAGGGGGAAGAATAATCGTATTATTTAATTGAATGCGGATTCACGAATAGAATTTGGTATTATCCCCTCAAGGTAGACAGTGAAAAAAGAGATCATGTTAAAATGATCTCAACACTGAAAACTGGAGAGGATTTTTGATATGCCTGCAAAGCAAGGCAAATCTTTTTATCGACATAGTAAAGATTTGAAGAAAGAGGCTGTTCGTCTGTGTAAATGCAGGTATAATTAATCAATGATGTCTTGTAATCTTTTTACATATAATGGGTATTTATTACAACTTAATGTGCATTCACCGCCAATAACGAACTCATAGATAAAATTATTATTGACATAAAGCACCGTTGTAAATAAAATTGTTACAACGGTGGTGGTGATGAATTTGAAAAGAATTAGTTCGCGTTTTTCGATGGCGGTTCACACTCTATCGATGATTGCACTGTGTCCTCTGGAATGTACCGGAGATTCTATTGCAAGTAGTGTAAATACCAATCCTGTAGTCATACGCAAAATTATAGGAATGTTAAAAAGGGCTGGATTATTAGGCGTTCGTGCAGGAGTGGGTGGGGCTTATTTGCTAAAGGATCCTGAGCATATTACACTTTTAGATATTTACCGGGCCGTTCATGTTGCTGACGAAGATCATTTGTTTGATATTCATAACACTCGGAGTCTAAATTGTTTAGTAGGCCGAAATATTGAGCAGGTATTACAAGACGAGCTGAAAGAAGCACAGGAGGCAATGGAGAATCGATTAACACAGACGACTCTAGGTCAATTAACCCAATTATTTTGGATAGATAATAATAGCTCTTAAAAAGGGCTTTTATTTTATAAATTTGTTGTAACTGATAATGTTATAACAAAAAGAGTTACAACTACTTAGGAGGAAATAACAATGACAATATTAGTGACAGGAGCAACAGGACAGTTGGGTTCCAAAATCATGAACCAAGTGCTAAAATCCATTCCAGCTAGTGAACTTGCTGTTAGTGTACGAAACCCGGAGAAAGCGGAGCAACTCCGTGCTCAGGGCGTCGATGTGCGATATGGAGACTTTGCTAAGCCAGAAACATTGGATGATGCTTTTACTGGGGTTGACCGACTGTTGATCGTCTCTTCAGGTGGACCTGATGACATTCAAATTCGCCAGCACACTAACGCGGTGGAAGCGGCTGTACGTGCTAAAGTCGCCTTTATTGCATACACTAGTGTGACCAATGCTCAGGAGAGCCAGCTATCGCTAATTCCGGCACATAGAGTGACGGAGCAGATAATCAAGGCTAGCGGTATTCCATATTCGTTCCTTCGCAACAATTGGTATCTTGAAAATGAAATATCAAGTATTAAAGCCACAATGGCTGGAGCACCGTGGATAACCTCTTCTGGTACCGGCAGAGGAGGCTGGGCCACTCGGGAGGATTATGCAATAGCCATTGCCGCTGTACTTACTGGTAGCGGACATGAGAACACGGTCTATGAACTCAGCGGCCCCCCATTGACACAGGATGAGCTTGCAGCTTC
The DNA here is from genome assembly GCF_000802655.2 of Paenibacillus sp. IHB B 3415. Lineage (NCBI taxonomy): Bacteria > Bacillati > Bacillota > Bacilli > Caryophanales > Paenibacillaceae > Paenibacillus > Paenibacillus sp. IHB B 3415. The sequence continues at coordinate 133,873 of NZ_JUEI01000056.1, forward strand.
AGTAGGAGTTGCAATAGGTGAAAAAGTTATTGTGCAGCATGTGGATGATGAAACATACATTGAAATTATGAAAGGTGTAGGTGTACCCGAATATGCTATCCCAGTACTGGTTGGCATTCAGCAGGGTAATCGTGAAGGCTATATGGACTTCACAAGTGGCGACTTTGAAAAGCTGTTGGGCCGACCTTTAACATCAACTGTTGAAGGCGTACGTCAGATAATTAGCAGCCTTTCCTAGGAAGAAAATTAGGCACTACTAATAAACGTCCAACATACTTATACATGTAGCTTCAAGAAGTTTGTTAAAAGAGTAGAAGTACCTCCCCGGGTTACGGGTTGGGGGTGTAGTTGTTTCAGGGGGAAGGGGGAACCCCGACCCCCCAGAAACAGGATTCATCAGCCACTCCTCTTTGGGTGTGGGCAAGGAAGGGGAGAGTGCTTCAGATAGCTCATTTAGCTTCTTTTTGACTGTATTCATATCAATGCTAGGAACTACCCGGTCTGATGACGTTCATTGTAGTCAAGCATTTCCAAATACACAATTTTCTCTGCCGCATCCATATTGCGTCAAACTGTATATTGGTTTGAGGCGCTTGCGGATAGGTTCCGGGTACGATTTCGCGGAAGCAGCTCACAACTTTGTTTCTCGCCCAGCCAACTGCCGGCTTAATGTTCTCTGCCCGCAGTTCCTTAATCAATGCGTCGATGCCGGGCAAAATAACGTTTGGAAAGTATAATGTGTATTTTTCTTGGCCACCAGCCGCTCCAGTTCATCGAACCTCCATACCGGTCGGGCAGGCATGTTTGCGGTTGGCGTCAGTTCAGCGGAATCTTTACATCAGGCTTGACCTAATTTTATCGAGGATGAAAAGTAGTAAATAACTGATCATAAGCGCGTACTGTTATACAACGGTGCGTGCTGTTTTTCATTACACCAATACTGTCTAAATTGCTAATTAATCAAAATAGAATGCATCAGATAAGTAATACATGACACGA
>NZ_JUEI01000057.1:0-54468 GCF_000802655.2 Paenibacillus sp. IHB B 3415
GCCCGGCTCCGCGAGCACCTCGACGAGCGGGGCCTTCGTCTTGTAGAAGACGACGGTGATCAGCCCGAGTCCGAGCCGGCGGCACAGCCCGCTGAGCTCGCCCCAGCGCTGGTTCACCGCGCCCTTCTTATCCCGCACGCGTTCCACGGCGAGATAGACGTTCGGGCTAAGGCGCAGCCGTTCCACCCCCTGCAGCAGCAGGGCGAGGTTGAACGATTTTTTCATCTCCACGATCAGCGGCTGATCCTCGTCTTCCCGGATGCCCACCAGGTCGCAGGTCCGCACCTCACCCTTGATATCATAGCCCTGCCGCTCAAAAAAACTCTTCAAAGGAGCATACAGCTCCGTTTCCTGTTTGATCGCCATTGTACTCACTCCTGCGCTCTTAATGCAGCGTAATTATTTAAGGGAAATCATGATTCTCTATTATAGCACAGCAAAAAAGAGGTCAACTATTCCGGGCTCGCCGCATAGGTATGTAATACACTTTCTAAGCTTGGTGGAGCAAGTAGGAGCGCAAGAGGAGGCAGCGAGCCATGGATATTTTTGAGCGTATAGCTTCGTATCGGGCTGAGAACGACCGTTTGGCGTGGAGCGGCACTTTCAAGGACTATATAGAACTGCTGAGACTAGACCCCTCTCCCGCTAAAACGGCTCATTCCCGCGTATACGACATGATTAAGTCACACGGCGTCGAGGACATCAACGGACGTAAACGGTATAAGTTTTTTGAACAGGAAATCTTTGGGCTGGACCGTGCGGTGGAGAAGCTGGTGGAGGAATACTTCCATTCCGCCGCCCGGAGGCTGGATGTGCGCAAACGGATCCTGCTGCTGATGGGACCGGTCAGTGGAGGCAAGTCGACACTCGTCACCCTGCTCAAACGCGGACTGGAGCAATATTCGCGTACGGATGCAGGTGCGGTATATGCCATTGCGGGCTGCCCGATGCACGAGGATCCATTGCATCTGATTCCGCTGGAGCTGCGGCCAGAGATCGAGCGGGAGCTTGGTGTACGCATCGAAGGCAATCTCTGCCCGTCCTGCCAGATGCGGCTGAAGAATGAATACCAGAGTGATATTGAACAGGTTGGAGTAGTCCGTGTGCTGTTGTCTGAGGAAGAACGGGTAGGTATCGGGACCTTCAGTCCGTCCGATCCGAAGTCGCAGGATATTGCCGACCTGACGGGCAGTATCGACTTCTCAACCATCACGGAATTCGGCTCGGAATCCGATCCGCGCGCCTACCGTTTCGACGGGGAGCTGAACAAGGCTAACCGCGGGGTAATGGAGTTCCAGGAAATGCTGAAATGCGATGAGAAATTCCTGTGGAATCTGCTGTCGCTGACCCAGGAGGGCAATTTCAAGGCCGGGCGCTTCGCGTTAATCTCGGCGGATGAGATGATCATTGCCCACACGAATGAGACCGAGTATAAATCCTTCATTTCCAATAAAAAGAATGAGGCTCTCCAGTCGCGCATGATCGTCATGCCGGTTCCTTATAATCTGCGGGTCTCGGAAGAGGAGAAAATCTACGCCAAGCTCATCGGCCAAAGTGATATGAAGCATGTGCATATTGCCCCGCATGCGCTGCGGGCGGCGGCGATCTTCTCGATTCTGACCCGGCTTAAGGAGAGCAAGAAGCAGGGCATGGACCTGATCAAGAAGCTGCGCATGTACGACGGCGAAGAGGTGGAGGGCTACAAGGAAGCCGATCTCAAGGAAATGCAGACCGAGTACCTGGACGAAGGGATGTCCGGCATCGACCCGCGTTATGTCATCAACCGTATCTCCAGCGCCTTGATCAAAGGCGACCTGCAGTGCATGAACGCGCTGGATGTGCTGCGGGCGATCAAGGACGGCCTGGACCAGCATCCTTCGATCACGAAGGAGGAACGCGAGCGTTACCTGAACTTCATTTCCATTGCCCGCAAGGAATACGATATTCTCGCCAAGAGCGAAGTGCAGAAGGCGTTTGTGTACTCTTTTGAAGAATCCGCCAAAACATTGTTCGAGAACTATCTCGACAATATCGAAGCCTTCTGCAACTGGTCCAAAATCCGCGACCCGCTCACGGATGAGGAGATGGAGCCGGATGAGCGGCTGATGCGCTCCATTGAAGAGCAGATCGGCATTTCCGAGAATGCCAAGAAGGCCTTCCGCGAGGAGATTCTGATCCGTATTTCCGCGTACTCCCGCAAAGGCAAGAAGTTCGAGTACAACAACCATGACCGGCTGCGGGAAGCGATCGAGAAGAAGCTGTTCACCGACCTGAAGGATATCGTCAAAATCACCACCTCCTCCAAAACGCCGGATGAGAGCCAGCTGAAACGCATCAACGAAGTCAGCCGCCGCCTGATTGACGAGCATAACTACTGCCCGATCTGCGCCAATGAGCTGCTGAAATATGTCGGAAGCCTGCTGAACCGCTGACGGGGACGCAGCTTCACGGATCTTGGGGACTGCCGGAAGGTAGTCCTTTTTCCTGTCACGGCTGAATATGTGCTGGTTCGTATAAAAGGGAATACCCGGCCATAATTATGACTTCGCTCGGATATTCCCCTTATAAAGATAGACCGGGCCCGGCTTACTCCTGAAGCTCCTTGGCCTCCTGATTTTTGCCGCCAATAGTAAAGCCTAATTGTCCGTTATACTTGCCTACCTGTCCGGTAACGCCTAAGCCTGCGCCCTGACCTCCGCCGAGCTGCGCCTTGGCCTGGGCACCGAGCCCATTTTCACCGCCGAGCTGCAATTGGGTCTGGAGTCCGGCACCTTGACTTAAGCCCAGATGGCCGCCGGCCTCTGCACTCAGACCGTGTTCACCTCCGGCTTGTGCCCCCGTATGAAAATTGGCTCCCTGGCCGCCGCCCAGCTGGGTAGCTGCCTGGGCAGCCAGCCCGTATTTGCCGAAGGCCTGGGCTTCTGCATTAAGTCCAAGACCCTGGCCGCTGTCCAGATGGGTGTTACCTTGTGCCTGGATTCCATAAGAAGTGTTGCCGATGTGGCCGCCTGCATGCATACCAGCGCCGGTGTATGCTACATTCCCGCCGGCATTTACACCGATGCCGTGTTTACCGCCCACTTCACCTCCGGCATCTACATGAATCCCTTGCCCGCTGCCGACATCTGCGTTCATATGCCCTTTTACGAATTCATTTTTTACACTTTGGTTTTTTGTTGCCGGAAGGGTTTGACCGGGTTCTGAGCGGACCAGATGGTAATAATGCGAGTAAGGAAAGGAAGTGTTACGCGGAGAATAAGGATAGGCGGATGGATAAGCTTGACTGTTCGGATATTCGTTCTCAAAGGTCATGAGGGTACCTCCATTATTCAATTAATTACAACAGCCTATTCATCTCACCCTTGAAGTGATACGATTCAGGGGAGTTAAAAGTGTGTTGTAATGACAGCAGCGCTGTGCTACATTATGAATGAATTAAATATTATTCACTCAGGCACGGAGGGCTTACGGATGGAAGATAAGAAGGCTGAGATTTTCAGATGCGGCAAAGAGCTGTTCAGCTCCAAAGGCTTCAAGGACACCAATATTTCCGACATCACCAAAATGTGCGGGTTCGCCGTAGGCACGTTCTACAATTATTACGCCTCGAAGGAGAAGCTGTTCATCGATATTTATCTGCAGGAGAACGAGAAGCTGAAGCGGAGCATCCTGCAGTCTTCGGTCAATCTGGACGACGAGCCTGCCAAAGTGCTCAAAGAAATCATGGCGCTTAATTACAGCGGGATCAATACGAATCCAATCCTGAAGGAATGGTACAACAAAGCTCTATTCAGCAAGCTGGAGAAGGAATTCTATGAGCATGGCGGAATAGAGGGTATTCATGAAATGATGAACAGCGGCACGCTGGAATTAATCCGGTACTGGAAGACCAAGGGGAAGATCAGAGAGGATCTGGAGGACGGCATGATTCTTGCCTTGTTCAACTCCGTGCCGTATATTGACATCCACAAGGAAGAGATCGGGGTTAGCTATTTTCCGCAGATCCTGGATTATTTAGTCGAGTTTATCATGAAAGGCTTGACGGATACACAGCATTGACAAAGGTCTCCGGCTTCTTTTGGCCGGCGGCAGAATACACTATTAAATGTTCAGTGGATGTACTGGGCATTTTATTCCGGCTTGAAATGAATGAATATAATTAAGTTCATTCATATTTTAAAAATATAACGAATTGAGGCGCTATTATGAAGACTATCATTATTTACAGATCAGGCCGCAGTAAGAACACACAGAAGATTGCAGCTGCTATGGCTGAAGTGCTGGGTGCAGATTTGGCCAAAGTGGAGGACGTTAAGCCGGAGATGCTGTCCGGATATGACCTGATTGGCTTGGGTTCAGGCATTTACGCCTCCAAAATCCACCGCAGGATGTTCAAATTCATCAAAAAGATGCCGCTCCGGGACAAGAATGTCTTTATTTTCTGCACATCCGGGTCGGGGGAATTCAAGAATAAAGCGCTGGTTAAGGCAAAGCTGGCGGCTAAAGGCTGTAACGTCATCGGTGATTTCAACTGCCCCGGGGAATTCAGCCCGCTGGGCTTCAATCTCGACAAAAAAGGCCATCCCAATGAGCAGGATTTCGCGGCTGCCCGCAAGTTTGCGGCTGGATTATTAGATAAAGCTTCCTTAATCAGCTAGAGTAATGCAGCAAAACTGGAACAGACCCGCTGGCTGCCGGTTGTTATAATGGAATCAGCTTTGTGTTATGGAAAGGCTGGTGGAGCACCTGAATTACAGCAGGGAGATCGAGCGGAGTATTGATTATATTGAGGAGCATTTGCGGGAGAACCTGACGGCGGAAGAGATCGCGTCCCAGGCGGGGTATTCGCTGTATCATTTTTGCCGGATGTTCAGCCAATGCCAAGAGATGCCGGTCATGGAATATGTGCGCAGCCGGAGGCTGTCCCTGGCAGCAGTAGAGCTGTTTGGCGGGCGGCGGATTACGGATATTGCGCTGGAGTATGGTTTTGAGACCCCCGGCGGTTTCGCCAAAGCCTTCCGCAAGGCCTTCGGCTACAGTCCTTCGCAGTATGCGGCGCGGATGGACGGCTATCTCCGGGACAGAGCGGTGTACCAAATCGGGGATTATATCAGGGAGCCCGTGATGGTGAGCAAACCGGTGTTTAAAGTGGCTGGTTATGGTATAGAAACGAACGTGGAGGCCGGAAGTTATACGCAGGACGTCGCTTCCTTCTGGTATTACTATGAGGGTGACAATCTGGAGGATAAAATGTACGCCAAGCTGAACCCGCCGAAGCACGGGGAGGTTGGCTTATGTATTCCGGCAGATGATGGCGGCAACGCCGTCTACCTGCTGGGGGTTATAGTGGAGGACTTCAGCCAAGTCTCCGCAGACATGCTCACGGCTGTGGTGCCGGCGGCGAAGTATGCGGTATTCACGACACCTCCGGTGGATCTCAGCGATGAGGAGAACCCGGATACTTTTGCCCAAGTGGTGAAGTCTACGTGGCAATATATCTTCGAGGACTGGTTCCCGGAAAGCGGCTATGTACACGACGAGGGGAAGCTGAACTTTGAGTACTACGACGAGCGGTGCCATGCGCGGGCGGACACGGTGATGGAGATCTATGTTCCGGTGCGGGAGCGGGCGGGGGTGTAGTGTCAGAAGAGGATGAAGGGTTAAACTGGAGGGTTTCATGAAACCACTTAGCAGGTAATTGTAAAGATGTGGTACAATGGGGCCGTCAGTTCAGTTTAACAATATACATCCGGCAAAGGAGTTAACCATGGCTAAACAACGCAGGATTATTCTAACTATAACCGTATTGTACACATTGTTTATACTTTTTTTTATGTTCTTCGCCTTCGGCAGAGGAGAATCGAATGACCACTCGCTTGGCTACACCTTTATTTTTATGCCCGACAACTTCATTACGTTACCGTCTTTGGCGGAGCTTCTGCATCCCAGCCTAATGAGTATGGTGGGTTTCGGGAACACTATTGCGTTTATTCCTTTCGGTATATTGATTCCATGGCTGTACCGGGTCAGCTTCGTCCGGTTCATCACCCTATTCTTCATAGCGATTCTTGTACTGGAAACGATCCAGGCGCTTACGTTCCTCGGCAGCTTCGATATCAACGATGCGCTTCAGAATACGATTGGCGCAGCCCTCGGTTTTGGGGCATACAAGCTTGGTTTCCGTTCCCGCAGCCTCGGGCGCAATCTGGTGACAACGGCTATATCGGGGTTGGTTCTTTTAATAGCTTTATGGGGATTAGGCGCTGCGTTAGAGAAAATAACAACTAAAGTAGAGGGCCCGTTTGTGGCGATCCATGAATGGACGGACAGTTCGGGTAATTCATCCGCTGGAGACAAGCCGGACAGTATTCAAATCATCGGCCAGAAGGTACCGCTCCGCTATAACCTATATGGCGCTGAAGGCGGAGATTCCAGAACGTTCACGTATAAGTCTGAGGGACAGACGATTTTTTCTTTCTACTATGGAAGCCCTGAACCAACCGATTATTCCGGAAGCATCAGTATGACCCTGGATGGCAGGGAGATCCTGACCGGTTCTGGAGAAGATCAGCGGAGTAATCCGGAAGTGTTCCCGTCACTATTCTGGATACCCCTCGAGCCGGGGAACGAGCTGAAGATCACGATTAAGGGCGAATTAAAAATATGGGATGTCGGGTATAAGCGGATGCAATATTTCTGGAACTAAGTTCATAGCGCAGGCTGCGATTTGTTTCTTCTGGACAGTCAAAAGGATGTGTTTAAGGATTTTCAGATACCGCTTGGTAAACTGTTTGACTTGGAAGTCTAATACGACAAGTAGAAACGGCTTCGCCGTCCTCTTAAAGGACGGTACCGTTTCAGCGAGAAATAGAAGGATAAGTTATCATGTGCAACGTATAAATTCTTATATTTTCAAACAAGCCGCAGTTTAATTGCATATCGCAATCAGCCTGCGGCTTGTTAGACGAGAATATACATGTTACCTACATAAACTTCCTCTGCACCTTTTTGCCGTCATAGGTAAAAAGGGCTTTTTTGTCTTCCACAACCGTTTGCAGGTGTACGGTGCGGCCCCATAATGAGTAGATATGCGGAAGCGTGCGCTCCAGATATTTCAGATCCAGCTCGATGCTCTCGTAGCGGTGGGCGATCAACAATTCGCCGTTGCGCTCATAGTCGGCATCCTGGACGACGAGGTACGGTGAGCCGCCGTTAACCCGGGCCAGCACAAGCTGGTCACGCACATTTTCCCAGGCTTTGTCGGTGATTTTCCATTCCGGGCCTTTTTTCTCGAAGACGTAGAGATCAAGGTCATTAACCAGTTGCTTCGACAGGTAGCTGCGGATAAAAGAGATGTCGGAATCCAACTCGCGCACCTCAAACATTTTATCCCGGTCCCAGCGGCGTTCGATGTCCTCGAAGATCTTCAGTCCCAGGTAATAAGGATTCAGGCTCTGGCGGGAAGGCTGCACCACGGATGAATTGAGCTTGGCGTATTCCACCGTTTCCTCGGCCGTCAGATCCAGCTCGCGCATGATCCGCTGATGCCAGTAGGAAGCCCAGCCTTCGTTCATGATCTTGGTTTCCATCTGCGGCCAGAAATAGAGCATTTCGTCATGCAGCATGGTCATGATATCGCGTTGCCAGTCTTCGAGGGCGGTGGAATACTGCTGGATGAACCAGACAATATCTTTTTCCGGCTCCGGAGGGAAGGTTCGTTTGCCGGCAGTTTCCGGCGTTGGCGGGACGACATCACTCTTTTCCAGATCCCACAGCTCGCTGTAGGCATTCGCAGGGCCGGGACCGCCGGGAGGGGAGTCCTTGCGCTCCTTCATTTTGGCTTCGAGCAGATGGGTTTTGCCCAGCTTGCGCGGCTGGATCAGGCTTGGATCGATATGCTCCTGAATAGCCAGCACAGAATCAATGAAGCTCTCCACCGCATCCGTTCCATAGGTAACCGAATAATCGGCGATCCGGTCGGCGGTGGCCGACATGCTCTCGACCATATCCCGGTTGGACATCGAGAAGCGCATATTGTTCTTGAAGAAGTCGCAGTGCGCCAGCACGTGGGCGACAATCAGCTTATTCTGCACCAGGGAGTTGCCGTCGAGAAGGAAGGCGTAGCACGGATTTGAGTTGATCACCAGCTCATAAATTTTGCTCAGGCCGAAATCGTATTGCGACTTCATTTTATGAAAAGTCTTACCAAAGCTCCAGTGTCCGAACCGGGTGGGCATCCCGTAGGCACCGAAGGTATAAATGATATCCGCAGGACATATCTCATAACGCATCGGATAAAAATCGAGGCCGAAGCCGGTAGCAATCTCCGTAATCTCGGCAATCGCCCGTTCCAGCGCTTTAATCTCATCACCGGGCATGCATCCATCTCTCCTTCCAGCTTGTGAACCGTTCTTCCTATGTATATGGGCGGAGGGGAGGGAGTATGATGGCGGGATGAAGGGGCTTATTGAGCCCAGCCCGTTTACAAGAAAAAAAGCCTAATCCATTAGCGATTACGCTGTAATACTTGTGCAAATTCCTCTTCGCTGTTGCTGTATGTGGAAATTCCTGTATTGCGATCTTTCTGTGCTTGTTGAAGCTGTGACAGAACGGCATCGTCTTTAAAGATAACTGAAGTCATTCTCTTCTTCTGTTCATCTGTAAATATAGGCTGTTCATCCTTCCTCTGTTCCAATTGTTCCTTGGAAATGGACATTCTGCTCACCTTCCTTTTGCTCATTCTATCATTAACGGGGTCTATGATTTGTTATGCAATCATTTGGTAGAGGAGCTTAGCAGAAGTTATTTCGATACATGACTTAGACGCAGTGTTCGAATCTCAACATTCAACTCATTGTTTGCGGTATGTGACACAATCATGCCATCCTTAGATTGTAGCAACTCCTTAGCCGCTTCTTGGGGGTCTTGAATAGCACGGATCAGTGCGACTTCATCTACAAACTTGGTGTTGCCTTCGGTATGTGATGCAAGGATTTGAAGCTTGACGTATTGATCGGGATAAATCTTACGAACTTCTTCCCACTGCATGGCGGGCACCTCCAATTGGGTTTGTCCTTATATTGTATCAGATTATTGGCCATTAAAAAGCTCTCCAAAACGATGAATATCGTTCATGGAGAGCCTTTTTTGCGTAAGCCCCGTGCCCAGCCTAAATATTCATTATTCTGCTTCAGTGTAGAATATTTTAAGTAGAATATTCTGCGAATAATTTCCAAAGTGCTCCCCGAAAATAGTAAGTCCACCTTTGTTTTTAGAATGATCATCAATACTAATCTTCAACTTGATGAAGGGGGAATCTTCGATCTTTAAATTGGCAAGTGTAACCGATGATATTTTTTGACCGTCTATTCCGGTATCTTTCTTGGTGACTCTTAAATGTTTTAAAAGGCCGTATTGGCTAAGTTTGTTATCCCACCAGGTTGGTGTTAATTTTCCGCGTACATCTGAAAAATTTCCTGGAGCAGTCCAGGTGCCTAAAAAAACATCGTTTATATAAAACGCGATATCACTTGGCCAATTATTATTGGATTCAGGAAACTCTGAAGAAAGCTCCAGGGATAACTCTAATAATTCTGCAGTAAAATTTTTGTTAAAATCATTCGGAATAATATATTCAACGAAGCCCTCCGCAAACCAAAGTAATGAAGCATCGATCCGGTCATTGGATACGAATGCCCGTTGATCATCTAACTTTCCGATTACTTTAGTTGGGCTAGCTAATCCACATGTAGGGGTGACTGAAAAATTAGAATAGTATCCAAGCTTGATTTCATTAGTAATCACATTAAAAGGAAGATGAAGTTTTTCTGGTAAGTTGATGGAAATATGATCAACAGCAAGAATAAAATTCTTCTTTCTGCTATCGGTAACCTCTAAGTTTTCCTGGAGCTTGATGATCTTGGCGTCCTCTAGTAATCGGATATGGCGTGAAACGATAGCTTTGCTTAATTTTAGTTTTTTGGCGAGCTCACTAACATTAAGAGGCGTATGTAACAATAATTTGAGAATGGAAGCTCTTGTGTCAGATGCCAGTGCTTTCAAAACAGAAATACCATTCTCATCGAGTTCTAAGAACATATGTACCTCCTCACTCGGATTTACTAGCGGAATCAATTCTCATAAATCTAGCTTCTAGCGGCTGTTGAACATTATAACTCACATTTCGTACCCCGCCAATACTTTCCGTATCTGAAAAATCAAGTGTATAACATATTGTTAACTTTTTTGTTTACAATAAGAGATCTAGTTAAGCGGTGACTTTCTTTTGTATACCACAAAGTTGAAAATCAGGAATAACGTTGATACAAGCTTGAAAGAACGTTTTCATCATGATAGTATTTGCTTGCTTGGACAAGTGAAACAAAGAAAAATAAGTTATTTTGGGGAGGGTTTACTGTGAAACACACAAAAAAGTTAACTATTATTGTTGCGGGACTATTAGTTTTTTCACTTCTTTCAGGGTGTGGGAAAACTAGTGATTCAGCTAGTAATGGTGGAAAAGAAAGTGGCAAAAAAGAAGAACTTCGCATCAGTTGGTGGGGTGGGGATTCGCGCAATAAAGCTGTGCAGGAAGCTATAAGTAAATTTGAAGAAGAAAATCCTAATATTAAAGTTAAGGCGGAATTCGCCGGATATGCGGGTTATCAAGAAAAAATGACTACCCAATTGTCTGGAGGGACTGCTCCTGATGTTATTCGTTTAGATTCCATGTGGGTTGATCAATATGTAAATCAATTATCAGATTTGAAAGAGTTGGGTGAAGAACTGGGTCTTTCTAATTTTTCACAAAATGTGCTTGCGCCCTTAGAAAAGGACGGTAAACTGTTAGGGCTTCCCCTTTCAACTGTCTATAGACCGTTACTATATAACAAAACGGTGACTGATAAATATGGAATTGAAGCACCCCAATCTTGGGATGATCTTTTTGCAATGAGAGATAAGTTGCCCGAGGATCATTATCCGATGGCGAATTTGGTAGGGTCAAAATATGCGTCCCCGATCGTTTTTTTCTCAATTTTAGCACAGCAAACCGGACTTCCGCTTTCTGATGATAATGGGAATTTAAATTATAAAGAATCTGATTTTGAGAACATGCTATCTTTCTATCGCGAATTGGTAGAGAAAAGAATTATGCCATCCAAAAAAGAAGTGGATAACTCAGGGTCAATAGAAGGTGCGACAGCAACAGAAATAATGGAAGGAAAGTGGGTTAGCTTATTCGAGTTTACATCGAATACGAATACCATTCAAAATCAACTAAAAGAACAAGGCTTTGATTTAGAGGTAGCTGGCTTTCTTTCAATGAAGGATGAAAAGTCTACGGGTGTCTGGACGAAGCCTGCCATGGTATATTCCATTCCTGAAAAAACAAAACACAAAGAAAGTGCTGCGAAGCTAATTAACTTTTTAATGAATAGTGAAGAAGCAAATAAAATTCAAATGCTTGAAAATGGTGTTCCCGACAGCAAAGCGGGAAAAGAGGTGATTGAAAAGAACAATCTGATTACTCCTCTAACAGCTGAAATCACAAAATTAGGCGATGAAAAAAATGATAGCAAGCTTTCTACTATGTTCAAATGGGATACAGCAAAGTTGAATGATGTGTCACTGGATGTAATCACTAAGCTGGATTATGGTGAGGTCGATACGAAAGAAGCTGCAAAGGAACTGTATGCAGCTTACAAGGAACAAGAACAAAGCTTTAAAAAGTAAACATAAATGAACAACTATCATTTAACGCCCGAAATTTTATACAATGGTTTATTCCATTTTTGGGCGTTAAATGTTACGAGAGGAATGCGAATAGCCATGAATAAAAATAGGTATACAGGCTTATTCTATTTAACACCATGGTTAATAGGGATTTGTTTCTTTGTAATCTACCCATTTATCATGTCACTGTATTACAGCTTTACAGACTACTCCCTGCTGGATAAGCCTGCTTTTATTGGACTGGATAATTATTCACGGATGTTTACAAGTGACCCCACCTTCTGGATCTCGGTGAAAGCCACAATCAAATTTGTATTCTTTACCGTGCCATTTAAATTAACATTTGCACTGCTTATTGCCTATATTATGAATGCTAAATTAAAGGGAATCGGATTTTTTAGAACCGCCTATTATATTCCATCTATTTTAGGTGCCAATGTAGCTATTGCAGTATTATGGCAGTTCTTATTTAAAAGTGATGGGTTAATCAATATGGCGTTAAATATGACCGGTCTGGAAAGTATCGGGTGGTTCTCTAGCACAAGTGGAGCAATGTTTACTATTGTTTTATTACGTATTTGGCAGTTTGGTTCTGCGATGGTTATTTTTTTGAATGCGTTGTCGGAAATCCCGCAAGATTTATATGAAGCAGCCTCCATTGATGGAGCTTCAAAGTTTAAACAGTTTTTTTCAGTGACAATACCCCAACTAACCCCAATTATATTCTTTAATTTAATCTTGCAGCTTGTGCAAGCCTTCCAGGAATTTGAGGGGCCATTCTTAGTTACGGGTGGAGGTCCAATGAAGAGCACCTACCTATTACCAATGTATATATACGATAGTGCTTTTAAAAACTTTGACATGGGATATTCTGGTGCTTTGTCCTGGGTGTTATTTATTATGATTATGATATTCACGGCCATTCTGTTCAAAACGTCAAGTAAATGGGTGTTTTATGCTGACGGAGGGAAATAACATGGAGCAAGCAATGAGAAACAAAGATAACAGAAGTGAGTACCATAAAAGAAAAATCGCTTTATATTTCAAATATTTCTTTTTGATAATAGGGACTTTAATTATGCTTTATCCGGTTCTCTGGTTATTTGGGGCATCTTTTAAGAGTAATACAGAGATTTTTAAATCAATATGGTTTATGCCTAAGTCTTTTGATTTCACACCTTATATCGAAGGATGGAAGACTTCTAGCCAGTATACATTTGGAACCTACTTTTTAAACTCTTTTTTGATTGTAATTCCAAAAGTATTATTAACTTTGATTTCTTGTATTCTGACTGCATATGGATTTGCAAGATTTAACTTTCCTATGAAAAAAGTGCTATTTCCAGTTATGATCGCTACTCTTTTTCTTCCGGGAATCGTTACTAGAGTACCGATGTATATTTTTTGGAAGAATGTAGATCTTTTGGATACTTATGTTCCTCTAATTGCCAATTCTGCATTTGCTTGTGATACATTTTTTGTATATATGTTGGTTCAATTTTTAAGAACGATTCCCGGGGAGCTGGACGAGGCAGCAACAATAGATGGGTGTAACTCCTTTAATATATTAATTAAAGTATTGCTCCCTATTCTTAAACCTACCCTTATTACAGTAGCTTTATTCCAGTTCATGTGGACATTTACTGAGTTTCAGGGTCCTTTAATTTATATTTCTTCAGTCGAGAAGTATCCTGTTTCAATTGCGCTTCGAATGGCAATGGATACGACATCTGTTGATTTTAGCTGGAATAAAAATATTGCTATGTCAATTATAGGGTTAATACCTTCGATTATTGTATATTTCTCTGCTCAAAAGTACTTTATTGGCGGTTCTACAGCAGGCGGAATTAAAGGATGATAACAGATAAAGAACTGACCAATGTAACAACATATGAATGGATAAGATAGGAGATGAAGATAGATGTCACATAGGATGGAATATCCTCGTCCACAGTTAGTTAGAGACGCATGGCTTAACTTAAATGGAGCATGGCAATTTGAATTTGATGACAGGAATGTTGGAGCTGCACAGCGATGGTATGATCCAAGTGAAAATTTCAGTCAGACCATTCAAGTTCCATTTGCTTTTCAAACCCCTGCAAGTGGAATACACGATACCTCTTTTCATGACTATGTCTGGTATAAGCGTAATTTTACACTTGATCCAGGTTGGTATAAGAAGCGTGTTGTCTTACATTTTGGAGCGGTAGATTATAGAGCTTGGGTGTATGTGAATGGTCATTATATCGGCATGCACGAGGGAGGACACACTCCATTTTCTTTTGATATTACGCATGCATTAACCGGGCAGGAGGAACAGGTGACTGTTCATGTTGAGGATCTTTCACAGGATGAAACTATACCCCGGGGTAAACAGTTCTGGTTAGAGAAGCCGGAAAGCATCTGGTATACCCGCACTACAGGGATTTGGCAGACCGTGTGGCTGGAGGCGGTAAACCCTGTTTATATTCATCAGGTGAAGTTTGAACCCGATGTAGATCAAGGGAGCATTGGAATAGAAGTTAAATCTGAGGGATATGGATCAGAAGAATTAGATTTGGATATTCGTATTTCTTTTCGGGGAGTACCTGTTATTCAGGATCGGGTACGGTTGCTGCAGCCTATAACACGTAGAACGGTAGATCTATTCGGTTTGAAAATATTCCGGACAAACTTTCATCATGCCGGCTGGACCTGGACTCCGGAAACTCCTAATTTGTTTGATGTTGAAATGAAGCTTTATGATCATGGGGTTGAGGTGGATTGTATACAATCGTATTTCGGCATGCGGAAAGTTCATACAGAGAATGGTATGGTCTATCTGAATAACAAACCTTATTATCAAAAGCTTGTACTGGACCAAGGTTATTGGCAGGAAGGATTACTTACTGCGCCAACGGATGAACACCTGAAGAAAGATATTGAATTAGCTAAAGAATTAGGGTTCAATGGTTGCCGTAAGCATCAAAAGGTAGAGGACCCGCGGTTTTTATACTGGGCAGATCGCATAGGGTTCCTTGTATGGGGAGAATGTGCTGCCAGCGCCTCTTACAATAGTGATGCTGTAGCCCGGTTAACCAAAGAATGGATTGAAATTATTGACCGTGACTTCAATCATCCGTCTATTGTTGCATGGGTTCCGCTTAACGAAAGCTGGGGAATTCCGATGGTGAAATCGAATAAGCAGCAGCAGTATCACAGCTTAGCCATGTATAGTCTTATTCATTCCTTGGATGATACCCGATTAGTGATATCGAATGATGGATGGGAAATGACACGAACTGACATTTGTGCGGTACACAATTATCAGCATGGCAGAGCAGATGAGCCCGATAAGTATGAAGAATTCAAGCGGATTCTGTCCACGAAGGAAACGTTGCTTGCTTCCAAGCCATCAGCCCGCAGCGTATATGCAGATGGTTATGAGCATCAGGGAGAGCCAATCCTGTTAACTGAATTTGGGGGTATAAGCTATAAGGCTGGCGCTGACGATGGTTGGGGATATACCAGTGCACAATCTTCGGAGGATCTTGTTCTAGAATATGAAAGAATTATGAAGTCCGTATACGCTTCTAAGATTATTTATGGTTATTGTTATACGCAGTTAACAGATGTTGAGCAAGAAATTAACGGTCTATTGGCATATGATCGAACACCCAAATGCGATATGTCGTTAATTAAAGAAATTAATAGTCAATGGCATCTGCGGACAATTTAACCGGAACATATTGAATGATAAAGGAGTTTATGAATCCATGACAAATGAAATATTGCTTCAAAAAATTGGACTGGTAGTAGACAAGCTTATGAATCTGGGCGGTAGCGACTATGAAAAGGATAAAACCGTGGTGCAGGCCGATACAAGAATAGGGATTGTGCAACGGGATTTCGGAATTGAAGAATGGGACTGGCCGCAGGGCGTCGGCCTGTATGGTCTGTACAAGCTGCAGAAGTATTACGGCGATCAACGTTATATGGAATTTTTGCAGCATTGGTATTCCCGTAATCTGGAGGTTGGACTGCCTTCAAAAAACATTAATACTACAGCTCCTTATTTGGCTTTGGTTCTGCTCCTGGATCAGCTTGAGCCTTCCAGCCAACTGGAACAGCTATGCCGGGAACATGCAGATTGGCTCCTTCATGAGTTGCCCAAAACCAATGAAGGAGGCTTTCAGCATACGGTCACTGCGATTGGCAACCGGGATGGAATTCACTTGCACAATGGACAGCTATGGATTGATACGCTCTTTATGGCGGTTCTGTTTCTGAACCAGGCCGGGCGCAAGTTCAACCGTCCGGAGTGGCAGCATGAAGCTGAACACCAGATTCTGCTCCATATCAAGTATTTGTTCGACAAGCATACCGGCCTGTTCTTCCACGGCTGGAGCTTCGAGCGTAATGATAATTTCGGCAGTATCTTCTGGTGCCGCGGCAATTCCTGGTTCACTTATGGTATCGTCGATTACCTGGAAGCTTGCCAGGATACAATTAGCCCGGGTTTCCGGAAATTTCTGGTGGACACGTATAAAGCTCAGGTCAATGCCTTGGTCTCCCTTCAGGCAGCTTCCGGCCTGTGGCATACAGTCCTGCAGGACCCCACCAGCTATGAAGAGGTATCCGGTTCGGCCGCCATTGCCGCAGGTATCCTAAGAGGCATTAAAGCCGGTATTCTGGATTCTTCCTATCAAGCTGCGGCAGACAAGGCCATTCAGTCGGTATGTCAAAATATTAGCGGAGATGGAACCGTACTGAATGTGTCGGCCGGAACCGGTATGGGATTGGATAAAGATCATTACAAGAACATTACCCTCATGCCAATGGCATACGGACAGTCCTTGGCTCTTATTGCCTTGTATGAAGCTTTAAAATAAACCCTGCGTAAGCTCATTTATTCATCTCTTCTTGGATACAAATAGCCTAATCCTTGAGCATTTACGCCAAAGGATTAGGCTATTTTATCTTCTTTACCCAGTTACTCGTAAACCCGCACCTCAATAATCTCCGCGTACTCGCTGCCGTTAGTCTCCAGAACGATAACGCGCAGGCGATCAGTTGTTACAGCTTCGGCAAGTGTGTGCACATGCTTGCGCTTGTGATTGTCACTTCCTGCGGCGACTGCTGTCCAGTTGCCGTCCATGTAAGCTTCAATACGATAATCCTTGACGAGCGTTGGCAGGATTTCGTAAGGCGTGATGTGATGATGCAGGTTGATCAGGTCCTCATTCACATCATCATTGAAGGTAACATGCACCTGGCGGAGGGTCACCGGGGCGGTCCAGGCCAGCTCCAGCCATTCCTCGCGGCCGGATTCCAGCTGCTCAGAGGACCATAGATGTGGGCCTCCGTAAGGACGGAGGTATCCGTCCGTTGCTTTGACCGCAGCGAAGGCATGCGATGGCGCAGACAGGCGGATGCATGGTGCAGTATGGTCAAATTTCTTTTTGTCCCACAGGACTACGGGCTGTGCGGGCTGATTCTGGAAATCCAAGGATACTACCGGTGTGTCGCTATGCCCATAGGCGAGTATCCCCGAAGTCGGCTGATCTGCCATATGCAGGGTGATTGCCGCATTAGCCTTGATGATCAGAAAAGCATTGCGCGGCGTCTCCGGTTGCCAGTGCAGGTCAAGCTTCACCCATTGCTGGTTCCCGGATTTGACAGAAGCCGACGCGGATTGCAGAAGCGCATACGGAACATAATTCTCGGGCCGGCCGGTCTCCCACAGCTGGACGGTCAGCTCCGCTGCTTCGCTCGCATCGATCAGCAGCTCAATTCCATCAAGCAGAGGATCAACCGGAAGGGTGATACCGATGTCGGTGGTAAGAGGGACACTGAATGCCGGATGCTCCACTGCGAAGCGGCTCCGTTCGCTGGAGGCGCTGACGGCAGCCTGGAGTGCCAGGTCGGCTTCGTCTTCATTGTTCAGACCCAGGATAGAGGCATCCTGGCGGAGCATCGTCTGCTGCAGCTCCTTCAGGTGGTTCGCATGCAGTTCGCGCGGCGTTACCCCCTTGGCGGCGCAGAGCGCAGCGCCGGTGCCGGCTGCTTCGCCGATGACCGCGCAGGTAGCCATAACGCGGGTCGTCCCGAACGCCACATGCGAGGCGCTGATGTCACGGCCGGCCATTAGCAGATTGTTCACATTCACGGAATACAGTGAACGGAACGGAATGTGGTAGCTGCCGTCAGAATACATATGCTTCGAGCCGGATTCGGTGGCATAGACACCCTGCGGCGGATGCAGATCGATCGACCAGCCGCCGAAGCCAATGCGGTCCGCGAATTCACGCTGTGCAAGGATATCGTTCTGGTTCAAGATATAATCGCCTACGAAGCGGCGGTATTCCCGTTT
Organism: Paenibacillus sp. IHB B 3415; assembly: GCF_000802655.2. Lineage (NCBI taxonomy): Bacteria > Bacillati > Bacillota > Bacilli > Caryophanales > Paenibacillaceae > Paenibacillus > Paenibacillus sp. IHB B 3415. The sequence goes on from NZ_JUEI01000057.1 coordinate 18,086, forward strand.
GCCGGGAAGGGAGCCGACCCATTCCAGGGTCATATTCCCGGCGTCAAATTTACCGGAATTCTTAATATAGTCCCAAATACCGTAAATGATGGACCATAGCTCGTCGCGAATGGCCTCGTTATCATGAACGGTATCCTGTTCGCCGCCGAACTCAATCCACCAGTATGCGCAGCCATTGTCGCCGCTGCGGATGATGCGGTTCTCGGTGATTGACGTTTGTGTAATATCGATGGCCATAGCCGGAGCTATATATTTGACCGGATGACCGGCATCCTTGGTATAGAAGAGCAGGGTGCTGCCGAGAGTGATATCATCTGCAACCAGCGGTGCCCATTCTTCGCCCAATTCATCGCGCGCTTCGCGGCCCATCCGGAATTCTGCACCAGCCAGGAAGCCGACCAGCCCGTCCCCGGTGCAGTCCAGATAGACCGGGCTCTCAAAACGGATGCTACGCTCTGATCCCATCATCCATCCGGTAACCGAACGGATCTGCCGCCCGCCGCCCGCTTCCTCACCGGCCTCGGCTTCATGCACATCCGTGTTCAGAAACAGCTGAATATTCGGTTCAGCCTGCACGGCTTCAAGCACAACCATATCCCATAAGTATGGATTACCGTCCTTGTTGCGGTACTGGTTCTCTACAAACAGCTCCCCCATTATCCCCGTCTCCCGGGCATACCGGTGAATGCCGTGTGAGGTGGCGCCGCACACCCATACCCGTACCTCACTGCTGGAGTTGCCGCCAAGCACTGGACGGTTGTTGACTAGTGCGACCGTCTGCCCCAGACGTGCCGCTGCAATCGCCGCACATACTCCTGCCAGACCGCCGCCTACAACGGTGACATCCGTTTTGACCGTTTCTTTCCGCATTGTTGAACCTCTCCCTTAACTGTGATAATATATCCGTAATTTCATAATAAATGACCTGTATATCAAATAACATGCATATAATTTCTTTTGATATATACTTTATTTCATTTCAATTACTGGTTGGAGGGAGAGTTGTGCATGCGAATTAATTGGTCAGTTCATCCAGTAGCCTATACGTATTGGGAGAAGAAGGAACAGTTCCTGCTGGAGTATGACACGTATCCTGTGTGGACGATATTTGCGGTTGAACAAGGGCAATTCGCCTACCGGTTCGGAGATCATGAGGGAGAAGCCGGATGGGGGGATATCATCGTATGTCCGCCGGGTACGGCCTTTTACCGGAGAACGGTCACAACTTTAACCTTTCATTTCATCCAGTTCGAATGGGAGGAGAAGCCGGGGCTTGAAGAAGCAGCCGCAACGCTAGGCGGAAGGTGGACGGTCAGGGATGTGGAGCGTCTGCTGTCGACTTACCGTTATATGAGGAACATCGGAAGAAGCATTCAGGAGGAGCCGGGCTTTGGAAGGATGAAGCATATGCTGGAGGATTTGTGGAGACTCCTTGATATCGAGCGCAGCTTTGCGGCGGAAGAAGTGCAATCCGAAGGGGAGAGTTCCGATCAGGACATGCAGAAGGCCAGGCAATGGTTGCTTGAGCATGCCTGCACCCCTATGACGATGCAGGAGCTGGCGGCCGCGCTTAGTATCACACCGGTGCAGTTAACACGGCGGTTCCGGGCAGCGTATCAGGCGACACCTTCAGAATTTGTGACCGGACTCAGGCTCCAAAAAGCCTGCCGGCTGCTTGAAGATTCCACACAGTCCATTGAAATCATCGCCCAGCAATGCGGTTATGAGAATGGCTTCTACCTGAGCCGCGTGTTCAGTGCGAAGCTTGGTTTAACCCCCTCGAAGTACCGCAAGCTGCACCGGCTATAAGAATTCACCAAATATCAGGTTTCGCCTAAGAGGTACCACACCGTTCGCGGAAGAATTTGCAAGCAAGCAGTCTTCTACACAATAAACGCGCCTCTCCGAATAAGGAGGGCGCGCTGCAGGAAAGTTCATATTAAGGCTGTCATCATCACACCGCTGTGCAGCTGCGGCTGAATTCTATTGCTGCTTCGCATACCACTCGGAGAACTGCTTTTGGTATTCGGCGATGTATTTGTCAATACCGGCTGCTTTTAACCGCTCAAGTGCCTTCGGGTAAGCAGAATCATAATCACTGAAGCCGCTGCCGATCGGGGCCAGGTATTCGGTGAATACGCCGTTCAGCTTGGTTTCTTCATTCTTGACCGGAGTATTGTCGAAGTTGAAGCCTGCGCCCTTGGAGATAATTGCTCCATCATCCCATGCTTTGTAATCGGCAATGAAATCATCCGGTACGGTGTTGTCAAAGCGCATGAAGTTTTTGTTCATCAGCAGCCAATCGGGAATCAGTGAATCGGTATTGATTTTGGTCAGACGGCCGTTAGCGTCCAGCGTATAATCGGTTCCCTCAATACCATAGGCGAACAGGTCGTACAGCTCCTGGTTTTTTTGCAGCAGGTTGAAGAACATGACATAACGCTCAGGGTCCTTGGCCGCGGCAGAGACGAAGAAGGCGGTGCTGTAGGTGCCTCTGCTGATTTTTGGACGGCCGGTGCCCAGGAAATAATTAACTAGCTTGGCTTCAGGCACTGCCTGCGAGATGGTAGCTGCGCCTTCGAACGGACGTGCTGCGGTTCCTGCCCAGAACATTGCTTTGCCGGAGTTCCAGTCAGACTGCAGCTGAGGCACATTCGTTGCGGCGTATTTCGGAATGATCCCTTTCTCGTACCACCCGTGCATCAGACCGGCATAGGTCTTGAATTCTGGGGATTCGAACCAGCTGATAATCTGATCATCCTTGGCAGACTCATCGAGGGCGATGAAATCATTTTGCCAATACAGATTCTTGTCGGTGAAGTCATATTGCAGCATTCTGCGGGCGTCCGTGTTGGCATATCCGATCAGCTCGGGGTGAAGCGCATGGACTTTATCATAGAATTGCTCAAGCTCCGCAAGGGAGGAGACCTGTGTCATTCCTGCTTCCTCCAGCAGATCCTGCCGGACCAGCACACTGTAAAATTCAGCGGAATTCGGTTTGTTGCCTACAGGTACCGCATATTGTTTCCCCTCTAGCTGGAAGGCCCGGAAGGATGCCTCGTCCACTGCTGCACTCAAATCCGCTGCTGCTGCAGAGATATAGGGAGTGAGGTCGGTGTAGAGCCCTTTGGCGACAGATTTCACCATATAGTTGGCATCCGTATAGGTCGCGAAATCTTCGCCGGTCGACAGCATCAGGTCCGTTTTGCCGCCGCCGTATTCCGTCCAGGGCAGGAACTGAAATTCAACCTCGGCATTGATTTCTTTTTTGACCACATCATAGAACTCCGTCTTAGCCAGCTCCTTCATCCGGTTCGACTCGTCCCCGTACAGCACGATCTTCAGCTTGGCCGGCGCCAGAGCCGTGCCTTCAGTCCCGCTGCCCGCCGCCGTTGCCGGTGCTGTGCCTCCATTGCTGTTGCTGTCCGTATTACCAGGGTTAGCGCTTTCATTATTGCCCTGCGAACAGCCGCTTACCAGGAATACAGTTGCCAGGAGCAAACTTAACCAGCCTTTTTTCTTTGTCATGATGAACACCCTCCTGAATTAGAATTAATCTGTGAGGCTTATATTGCCAAGGCGGTGCTCCCGTAAGCTTATTGTACAACATGTCGGAGCATGGGAGCACACACCTGATGCAACCAATATTAGGTCAATGTGTCCGGAGGATCAGCCTTTCACCGAACCCACGATAATCCCTTTAACGAAGAATCCCTGGAGAAAAGGATACAGAATCGCGATCGGCAGAACGGTCAGACAGGTCATCGCCATCTTCGCGGTCTCCAGCGGCGGGGCAATAATAGCGCCTCCCACCTGTGCGGCATTGCCGGAGGCCAGGAACTGAATGTTCGCCATCATGTTGTACATCAGGTATTGGATCGTATAGAGATCCTGATTGTTAACCAGCATCAGCGGCAGATAGAAGTCATTCCAGAACTGGAGCGCATAAAAGAGTGAAATCGTCACCAGTCCGACCCGGCCGAGCGGAATCATAATACTGAAGAAAATCCGCAGATGGCCTGCCCCGTCGATCTGTGCCGACTCGACAATCTCATGCGGGATGCTGCGGAAGTAGTTGGCCATAAGGAACATCAGGAACACACTTAGCACATAGGGAATGAACAGGCCGAGCAGCGTATCGCCAAGGTGATAGTATTTGGTGCTCAGCAGATACCACGGCAGTGTGCCGCCGCTGAACAGCATCGTGAAGTAGGCAAAGAAGGCGAAAAAGTTCTTCAGCCGGAAATTCCGGACGGAGATGACGTAGGCATAAGCAGTTGTCACCAGTACAGCGGTCAGCGTGCCCAGTACTGTTACGACCAGCGACATGGAGTAGGCCCGCAGAATCTGCTCTGCTTTGGAGCCAAACAAGAATTGATAGGTTTCGAACGTGAACCCCCGGGGCCAGAAGGAATAGCCCTCCGCAGCAATTCTCGACTCTGTAGATAGAGAACCGGATACCGCCAGCACGAACGGCACCAGACAAATGACCGAGAATACCGCAATACAGACATAGAAGAAAATAACCAGCCCTTTGTTTTCAGTAGTTTGCATCGTATCGGTCTCCTAGAATAGTTTGCTGTCTTTGTCATACCAGCCGGCCAGCTTGTTGGCTACCAGCACCAGAATGAATCCAAAGACGGATTGATAGAGCGTAATGGCGGAAGCGAAGCCGAATTCACCGGAACGGATGGCCGTGCGGTATACATAGACGTCGATAATATCGGTAGTGGGCAGTAGCAGCGGATTAAGGAACGTTACGCCCATGATCATACTCAGATCGCCCTTCAGCATGCCTCCGATTCCGAGCAGTGTCATCAGGATGATTGAAGGAATCAGCATGGGTATCGTGATTTTGGTGATAATCTGCCAGCGGGAGGCACCGTCGATCCGGGCCGCTTCATAATAGGAGGTATCGACTCCCTGCAGCACCGCATAGTAGATGATCGCGCCGTAGCCGGCACTTTTCCAGATATTCGCGAGCACCAGGATCACTACGAACAGCCACGGGCTCGAATACCAGTCCATTTGCGACAGGCCAAGCGATTGCAGCAGCTGGTTGAGAATCCCTTTGTCATAGTCGAGCAGAGAGAACAGGATGGCTCCGATAATGATCCAGGAGATGAAGTACGGGAAGAACATGACACTCTGGGTGATTTTGATAAACCACTTGCTGCGCAGCTCGTTCAATATAATGGCGATGGCCACCGAGAAAAAAGTGCCGGTCAGCATGTACAGCGCATTCAGCATAACCGTGTTGCGGGTCGCCCGCAGGGCATCCTCCATACTGGAAAAGAAAAACTCGAAGTTGGAGAAGCCCGCCCACGGGCTGCCGAAAATTCCGTCGTTAAAGTTGTAGTTTTTGAAGACGAGAATCAGTCCGCTCATCGGCAGGTACGCAAATAAAATCAGAATGATGATGCCCGGCAGGGCCAGCAGATACAGCGAGCTGTCCTTCCTCAGAGATTTGCGGAAGCGCCGGGCGCTGACAGTCCGCGTTGCCGGGACAAGCTGTCCCGCTGTGCCGGGTGTTGCCTCTTGCGTCATATACAGTCCACTCCTTTATGCTAGCGTTATCATTTCATCCCGTGATTCAGGAGAATGCTTTACATGGCAAATCATAATCCGCCACGGAATGTAAACGCTATTATAATAAACGGAAAAAAGTTAAAAAATGCGGAATGAGCGGGCTTAAAAAAACAGAAAAAGCAGAAGTTTTCTGCTTAAGAATGGTTAAATGCCTGATAAAAGCAGAGGATGGTGCTGTGGAAGGGGGGGAGTGCCGTGTATGGAGATAAATACAACATCAGAGCTAAAGAGGTAAGTTCGTTTAATGCAGCAATTTATGTATCCAGCTCCAAATGAAAATTCAGAGATAGTTGTATAATGTGCAGTTAAAAACAGCGAAAAGATGTGCTTGCATCGTATAACTGTATTCTGTACAACTAAATCTGCCCGAACGGGTGGAACCGTTCTAGAACAGGCAGTTTAATTGTACGAAATACAACTAAACGGAGAATTGGCGGGAAGTCAGACGATTTAGTTGTACAAAGTGCAATTAAGTCTATCGCATACCGGTAGCGGGTTACCTCAAACCTCAAACCTCAAACCTCAAACCTCAAACCTCAAACCCTCACTAGGCAATTTGCCCAAGTGGTTTTCACCAGTTTATATCTGACGTTATACCTCAAACCTCAAACCTCAAACCTCAAACCTCAAACCTCAAACCTCAAACCTCAAACCTCAAACCTCAAACCTCAAACCTCAAACCTCAAACCTCAAACCTCAAACCTCAAACCTCAAACCTCAAACCTCAAACCTCAAACCTCAAACCTCAAACCTCAAACCTCAAACCCTCACTAGGCAATTTGCCCAAGTGGTTTTCACCAGTTTATATCTGACGTTATATTAGAGGTAAGCTGTGGAGAATGAAGTAGTAGAATGCAAAGTTAAATGATAGACTTGTGGAAGAAAATATTGGGTGGGCGCGAAAATCCTGCATAAAATACAACATTTTCCTCAAAATCTCGGCTGTAAACCAAAATTGTTGTATAAAAGGCAGCATTTCTCCTCCTCCACGCGGTTTAGCAGGACAATTCTTGTATTTCATACAACAATCTGTTCAAACACCCGGGTATTTAGGTAGCCGAGTTGTAAAACGTACAACATTTAAGCCTTTGCAGACCTATTCCGTGTGGAAGGTATGAGAGTTAGTTAGGATAAGCCAACAGATTTGGGCAAAATCCACAACCGTTCTTAGGGAAATAATCCTTTTTCGCATAGAATGATACAACTCTAGAAAAACTGGAAGTGTCTATTAGTGCTATACATTTAATCCGTGGCGAGGCAAGAGATATATTATTGATGCTGTGAGAGGGAAGTAGGGAGAAGACTCCTAAAACTGAAGTGTTTGTAATAGAAAATTTGATCAAGAACGCAGCTTTGGATCTGGCTAAGAATGATTTGGAATTTGGACTCACGGGGAGGCGGGTGGATTACTTGTTACCTGATATTGAAGCTAAAATAACAATATTAAAAGGTGATGGGATAAGAAATGGCCGAAGTATACCATCGTACTCTGGCTATCGTCCTGCACATTTAGTTAAAGATGATTACTTAACAACGGGAATACATCAATACTACGGAGCGGTTGTAGTTCAACCTGGTGAAACTGTAATGGGAACAATTACTTTCATTACCCCTGAATTTTATCCTCGAACTTTGTGGATAGGTAAATTAATAAGAATACAGGAGGGCACTAGGATCGTCGGATATGCAGAGGTAACACAAATTTTCAATGAACTGTTGATAAAATCAGATTGATTCGGTGAGCAATTATCATAAAGAGGTGAGGATGATTAAAAAATCGGAAATTGAATTTAAAATGCGTCTAAGGGATGGTTATCCGGGACCCATACGTTTTGCGGATTTTATAGTTGACGGACAATCCTTATATGAAAGTTATGCTAAGCAATATGATTTTGTATCATGTTTAGGGTGGGGCAGTATATTCATTTATCGAAATGAATAAAGACATTGTAACTTGGACTTTCATTGATGGCAGAGAACTGTTAATGAATAACTCAAAAACGTTTCACTTTGATAAACAAGATTATATTAAACAAATTAATAGTACATATGGATTAGGCGGGTTTAAATTCCCTTGGGGGAAGTAGACCTTATTCACAAAAAGTAAAAAACTTATCTCAACAAACCAGCGGCAGTCCAGGACTTCATCTGTGCCACGCTGCCGCTGTTTCCATTTTCCCCTATCCAGCCTCCTCCAGCCCCCACTACTCCTGCTGCTGCAGAATATGATTCATTCTCCATTTGGACGGTGTGACGCCATAACGCTTCTTGAACTGGGTTGTAAAATAAGTGCTGCTGTTATATCCGACCCGTCCGGCAATCTCGCGGATATCGAGCGCAAGCTCGGTGACCAGCAGCAGCTCTGCCTGCTCCAGCCGCAGCTGGTTGACGAAATCCGGGAAGCTGCTGTCCACCTCTTCGGCAATCAGCCTGCTGAGGTAGGCAGGGCTGACCGACAGCTTCTCGGCCAGCGCATTAAGCGACAGGGCGGGGTCGTTATAATGCTCCCTAATATAAGCGGCAGCCTCAGCGGCCATGCTGCGGGTCTGCACCGCACTCATGCTGGCAATCCGGCCCACGGCTGCGCTGCAGCTGTGTTCAATCCACTCGCGCAGCTTGTCATAGCTCTGAATCTGCCAGACCTGCTGATAATCATCCAGAAAGCCGGAATGGCGGTTGCCCCCGCTGCTCAGATCCGCCGTACGATTCAGCTCAAAGGCAAGCCTTGATACAGCAACGGTAGCAGACTCTGCACGGTAGCTGCAGGTTACCGCCAGCAGTCTTTCCACAGCCTGAGGGATGTGGCTTGCCAGCTCCGGCTGTTTTACCGCCTGCAGTACCGGCTCCAGCGCACTGTCTGGTACCGGGCTGCTGTTCAGATGGACGGTATCGTCGGCGAATATGATATTCTGCTGTGCATGGAATTTAAGATATTGCATGGAGTCTGCTGCTTCAGCGTATTTGGACTTCAGCAGGCCCAGATCACTTTCCAGCCCGCTGATGCCGAACGCGCAGCGGCCGCCGGACTCAAGCTGTAGTGCAGCGAGTTCCTCCCATTTACTGCGGTAGTGGGCATAATCCCCGAAGCTTCCGCTATAGAGCTCACTCAGAATAAGGACGGCCGACCCTTGATGGGGACGGAAGATTTGAACCTCGGCCAGCTCCGAGAATGCAGTTTGAATCCGGTGAATGACTTCCTGGCCAGGTTCCTGGGCATCACCGGTCTCTCCTGGTTCCAGCACGGCCAGTACACAGACGCAATAAGCACCTTCTGTTGCGCCGATGCCCATCATCGGGAGGCCGCCGGAAGGGTCTGCCGCACCGCGCGGGGAGAGCAGCCAGCGCATCAGGGCACTGCCGTCGCTCTCCTTCTTGAGCTGTGCCAGCTTCACACCTATAGATTCCAGCTCCAGATTCACGGTATTGAGGTCACTACCGGCCTTCAAGGCTTCTTCATTGCCGGAGATATTCGCGATACTGCCAAACAGCCTGCCGATCGGCTTATAGATCCGCCGGGAGATCAGGTTGGCGGTTACCGCAGCAGCCAATATAAGGGCCAGGCAGAGACCAATCATCAGATTGCGGGCATTGGCAAGCTCACGGATGCTGTCTGTATAGTACATCTCTGATACAAACCACAGCTTATCCTGCGCGGAATACACATAAGTAATCAGCTGTTTGTCTCCGTTGCCCTTGTAGACGAAGGAGCCACTTTCAGAGGTGGAGGCAGCGACCTGCTTCAGCATCTCCGGATGTAAGGTGCTGCCGGAGAGTGTGCTGTGCATGAGAATTTCGCCATTCTGGTCAATGACGGCATAACGTGTATTTCCGCCTTCTTTTTGAGTGAACAGATTGTTCTGGAGCTTGGCGAGATTGACGGTCAGCGCAACTGCGCCGTAATATTCGCTGTCTGCAAAGGCCCGGTCGTTATAGAAGACGGTCAGCAGGGTGACAGGCGTGCCGTTGTTCTGGGTGGTTTGCCACACAAAGGGAGATTCAATAATACGGCTGCTCCGCATCCTTCGGGCCAGCTCCAGCTTGGCTTCCGGGCTTAGCGGCATGTTCTCATAGATGACAGCAGGTTCCTTCTCCCCGAAGATATAGGCGTTCTCCAGATACTGGTTAACGATCAGCGCACCGCGAATCTGGCTTAAGACACTGTAGAGCTGGTCACTCCAGTCTGTCTCTCCGCTCCGCATCAGGGCACTGATGTTCGGGTTGGCATAGAAGTCCATCGTATAGTTCTGAACAATTTCCTTATAGTTCGTGAATACGGTTTCAGTATTTAACAGCACATTCTGGTTAGCCTTGTCGACATTATCAATCGATATATTCCGGTACCAGTAGAATATCGCCATAGCCAGTACTAGAATGCAGCAGACAGAGATCAGGGTCAGGCTCATAAAAAAGCGGGTATACAGTTTCTTTCTCTTTCCCAAGATGATCGCCCCTTTATGTAAATCCTACTACACCTATTCTAGTGGGACAAGCTATTCATTGACAAGATGGGAGATGGAGCCAAATAGCATGAAAGTATAAAAAACGGGAAAAAGAGCATAGGAAGAGCAAGAAAGTTGAACTTATACGAACTATAATTGGTTATGCTTACATTTTGCTCGTTTGAAGGAGGATTTCTGTATTGAGAACATTCCGCAATCCGGTGCTGCCGGGATTTTACCCTGACCCTTCTGCTATCCGCGTAGGCGAGGACTACTATCTTGTTACGTCCAGCTTTGAATTTTACCCTGGTGTTCCTATCTTCCACAGCAAGGACCTGGTGAACTGGCGCCAGCTTGGCCATGTGCTGGACCGTCCGTCCCAGCTGAATCTGGACCACACGATTCCGTCGATGGGCATTTGGGCTCCTACCCTCCGTTATCATCAAGGTCTCTTCTATATGATTACAACCTACGTGGACAATAAAAAGGATCAGCATAATTTCTATGTGACTGCCGCCGATCCGGCCGGAGACTGGTCAGATCCGGTCTGGCTGGAGGATGCGCCGGGTATCGATTCCTCCCTGTTCTTCGATGAAGACGGCAAGGTATATTACACCGGCAACCGTGTTCCTCCCGAAGGCCAGGATTATCCGAAGCATATGGACATCTGGCTGCAGGAGATTGACCTGAAGCAAGGCAAGCTGATAGGTCCGAAGCTCAGCATCTGGCAAGGTGCCCTTAAGGTGGGGCATGCGCAAGAGGGACCCCATGTCTACAAAATCGGCGGCTGGTATTATGTGCTGATTGCCGAAGGCGGCACCGGCCATACCCATGCCATCACGATTGCCAGAAGCCGGAAGGTGACCGGCCCTTATGAAGGTCATAAAGCGAATCCCATTCTGACCCACCGCCATCTCGGCAGAGAATATCCAATCGTGAATGTCGGCCATGGCGAACTGGTGGAGACGCAGCATGGAGACTGGTGGATGTTCTGTCTTGCTTCCCGGACCTGCGGCGGCTATTACCGGAACCTCGGGCGTGAAACGTTCCTGACCCCGGTGAAATGGGAGAATGAATGGCCTGTAGTGAATCCGGGCAAAGGCGTACTGGAGCTGGAAGCGGCAGCGCCTGATCTGCCGGAAACGAAGTGGCCGCAGCTGCCTGTACGTGATGATTTTGAGTCCGCAGAGCTCGGCCTGATCTGGAACTTCCTGCGGACACCGCGCGGGGAATTCTGGAGCCTCACCGAACGTCCGGGACACCTGCGGCTGCAGCTCAAGCCGGAGCAGCTGACAGAGATCAGCAATCCGTCCTTCATTGGAAGACGCCAGCAGCACTTAAGCTTCAGAGCGGCAGCTGAAATGGTCTTCAAGCCGGGGGCACCAGGCGAAACCGCCGGACTTGTCCTGATTCAGAATGCGGACAACCACTTCCGCTATGAATTGAAGCTGGAGGACGGAGAACAGGTGCTGCAACTGATTGTGCGCAGCAGAGGGGATGAGCAGCTGCTGGCATCTGCGCCTTATCCGCAGGACAAGGTGCAGCTTAAGGCAGAGGCCAGAGGGCAGGAGTACAGCTTCTATTATAGAGCAGACGAATTCGGCTCATGGACGGCATTACATGAACGGGCTGACGGAAGAGTGCTCAGCACGGACTTGGCCGGAGGATTCACAGGGGCGTACATTGGCATGTATGCCAGTTCCCAAGGGGCGCCAAGCACCAATTATGCCGATTTCGACTGGTTCAGCTATGAAGAAATTGAATAGACGGGAAGGAGGTAGCCTATGAACAGCATGCAGGATACCAATCATTATCCTGTACCTGAACTGCCGCGAATTCCGGAGCGGACGTTCAGGATTACGGATTATGGGGCAGCAGGCGGAGAGCTGCTGTGCACTGCTGCCATACAGGATACGCTTGATGCCTGCGCAGCTGCAGGAGGCGGAAAGGTCATCATCCCGCCGGGAATATGGCGTACGGGACCGCTGACGCTGCACAGCCGGATTAATCTGCATGCCGAGCGCGGGGCACTCGTATGTTTTGAGCCGGACTTCGCGCTGTATCCGCTGCTCTTCTCCCATTATGAGGGGAATGCCGGCTGGCGCTGCCAGGCTCCGCTGGATGGGGAAAATCTGAGTGATGTAGCCATTACCGGCGAAGGGATATTTGATGGAAGCGGTGAGGCCTGGCGCCCGGTGAAACGCTTCAAGATGACGGAACTCCACTGGCAGAGCCTGATTGCCTCCGGGGGAGTACTGGATGAGCAGAATGAGATGTGGTGGCCTTCTAGAGAAGCATTGGAGGGAGAGGCCTACTACCGGCGGCTGCTGGAGGAAGGGCAGACTGAAATGGAAGCTTATCTGCCTGCCCGGGCTTATCTGCGTCCTGCACTGCTAAGTCTGCGGAACTGCCGGCGGGTGCTGCTGGAAGGAGCAACCTTCCAGAATTCTCCTGCCTGGTGCCTTCATCCTATGGGCTGTGAACAGGTAACGGTCAGGCACATCCAGGTACGTAATCCATGGTATTCACAGAATGGGGACGGCCTGGATCTGGAGTCCTGCACACACGCCCTTGTGGAGCACTGCCGGTTCGATGTAGGCGACGATGCTATCTGCCTGAAGTCGGGCAAAGACGAGGAAGGCCGCAGAGCAGGGATGCCCTGCCAGTATATTACCATCCGGCATTGTACGGTATATCACGGACATGGCGGAGTGGTGATCGGCAGTGAAATGTCGGGCGGAGTGCATGCGGTCAGAGTCAGCGATTGCCTGTTCATCGGCACGGACATCGGGCTGCGCTTCAAAAGCGCCCGGGGAAGAGGCGGCGTAGTGGAGGATATCCGGATGGAGAATATCCGGATGTCAGGCATTATCCATGAGGCAGTATCCTTCCATATGTTCTATGCGGGAGTTGAGGGCTCTGAAGGCTACGATGAGCAGTCCTTCCCCGTTACGGAGGAGACTCCCCAGTTCCGGAATATTCTACTGAAGAATATTGACTGCTATGGTGCGGCAACTGCGCTGCTGGTGAACGGATTGCCGGAGATGCCGCTTGCAGAGCTGACGGTGGAGAATTTCAGCGCCATAAGCAAGCGGGGAATTGTTCTGCGGTATGCCAGCAATCTGAAGCTGGACCGGATCCGGCTGAGGACAGAGGAAGCACCGATCGTGAAGATGCATAAATGCAGCCATGTAGAGCTCATCCGGTCCGGAGAGCTCCTGATCACAGAGAGCTCAGGCTGATGCCGGGAGATGCGCGCTATTCTTCTATCATTCATTCAGACTTGGAGTCAGCCCGCGATCTGGATGCCTTGCGGTATTGGAGCGGAGTCAGCCCGGTTGATCTTTTGAAAGTTTTATTGAAGTGGGACAGATGCTCGAAGCCGACTGCGGAGGCGATCTCCTGAATCTTGGCGGAGGTTCCGGCCAGCAGGCGCTGGGCCTCACGGACTCTGACATGAACAATGTATTCACGGAAATGAAACCCGGTCAGGCGGTGAAACACACGGCTGAGGTAAGACGGGCTGATGAAGAAATGTCCTGCAGTCTCTTCCAGCGTAAGCGCTTCGCGGTGGTGGCCCCGGATGTAAGTGGCGACATCGGTTACCAGATGATGCAGCGGATGCTTCGTCCCGCCGGCCTGTGTCGTACTCTCCGAGCGCTGGAGCAGAATCATCAGCTCGGTGAACAAAGCCACGATGGAGGCTTCATACAGAGGCCGCTGGACACGCGCTTCCTCCAGGATACGGCTTAGCAGCATCTCCGCCTCATTCTGCTCGCGCAGGGTCAGCCTGAACAGACGGTAGCGGTGATTCTGAAACCACAAGGCTTCACCTTGCAGCACAAGGGGCAGCAGCTCAGGATCGTAATTGATCAGAATCCGTTCGAATTCGGCCATTTCAGAGCTTGCGGTAGCATGCAGCTCCCGGCCGGGAATCAGAATCAGCTCGCCCTTGTGAACCGTAACGACCCGGTCATCCACAAAGTATACGCGCTCACCCTCTGTCAGGTAGTACAGCTCAGTGAGTTCATGACTGTGGGGGCGCGGCATCGCAGTGATGCCTTTGCGCTTCATATGCTGAATGCTGAACCGTCCTTCTTCGATATGATATTTCGGATTAGGGCTAGTCACGCTGGTCATAAATCTCCTCTTCTCATCTGAACCGTTACGGTTATTATAGAATAAATAGAGGTCGCCATGAAAGGAGCCGCACATGTTAATTACAGTATCGAAGAATCCCGGGGAAGGATACAGCAGTCTGCAGGAGGCCCTGGATTCCATTCCGCCGCAGCAGAAGCAGGCCGTAACCATCCGGATCAAGCCCGGCATTTATGAGGAAAAGATTACAATCGTCCGCGAAGCCCCGCCCATTCTGCTGCTGGGGGAGGACCCCCATTCCACCGTGATTACCTGGAATGATAATGCCCACACTCTGGGAGCGGACGGTGAACCGCTGGGTACCTTCCGCAGCGGCACTCTGAATGTGTTCGCGGAAGGCTTCACAGCCGAGAATCTGACCATCAGGAACGCCTCCGGCCCGGGAACCGGACAGGCGGTGGCAGCTTTCGTTGATGCCGGACAGGCGGTGTTCCGGCGCGTTCGTCTGCTGGGTGACCAGGATACACTCTATACAGGGCAGGGCAAGCAATATTACAACGACTGCTACATTGAAGGCGATGTCGATTATATTTTCGGAGCCGCCACGGCGTTGTTTGAGGGCTGCCATCTGCACAATAAGCGGTCCAGAGGTTATATTACAGCCGCTTCAACACCGGAGGAAGCTGCATTCGGCTATGTGTTCCTGAATTGCCGGATTACCGGCGGCGAAGATGTCAGTGAGGTGTATCTTGGGCGTCCTTGGCGGCCTTATGCGCATGTAGCTTTCATCCGCACGGTCATGGATGGTTCGGTGACCGGCGAAGGCTGGCATAACTGGGGGCAGCCGGACAGGGAGCAGACCAGCCGTTATGAAGAATACGGCAGCAGCGGGCCAGGAGCCTGTCCGGAGAGCCGTGCTGCGTGGTCGCGCCAGTTACCAGCAGAGGAAGCTGCGGAGTACCGGGTTCTGACCGTACTGGACGGCTGGCATCCTGAAGGATATTAAGAACCAGGAGGAACCCCCGATGGAATCATTGGAACAATATATGAAGCAATTGACGGCTTCCGCAGCGCAGAGTGCTGCTTTCCGTGAGGACATCCCTTACGGAGAGTGGCGGGCAAAGCTTGCTGCAAGCTTTACCGGGCGGCTTGGCGGATTTCCGGAGGAACGGGCGGCACTTGCACCTGTGCTGCTTGAGCGGGTAGCCTGCAACGGATATATACGTGAGCGTGTGGAGATTACCACTTATGAAGGACTTAGAATGGCTATGTATCTTCTGATTCCGGGGCAGCCGTTATCTTCTCCCTGCCCGGCTGTTCTGGCTATTCATGGGCATGGCTACGGCAGCCGTGAGATTACCGGCCTCAATCCGGACGGCTCGCAGCGGCAGGGTGACCCGGGGCTGCATAAGGATTTTGCCGTCTCACTGGTGAAGCAGGGCTTCGTGGTCGCAGCGCCCGAGGTGCTCGGATTCGGCGACAGACGGCTGGCAGAGGATCTGGAGAGCGGCGAGCCCGGGCGCAATTCCTGCTTCCGCCTATCCTCCGCGCTATTGATGGCGGGGCAGACGATGGCAGGCTACCGGATCTATGAAAGCATGCGGGCGCTCGATTATTTGCAGACGCGGGAAGAGGTTAACGGTGAACGATTAGGCATTATGGGCATTTCCGGCGGCGGGCTAGTCGCCGGCTTCACGGCTGCACTGGATCAGCGGATCACCTGTGCGGTCGTCAGCGGGTATGCCAATACGTTTGCGGACAGCATACTCACGCGGAATCATTGTCTGGATAACTACATTCCGGGCATTCTGCTGGAAGCGGAAATGCCGGATCTGCTTGGGTTAATTGCCCCGCGCGGCCTGTTCCTGGAGTCGGGGGATGCCGACCCTTTGTTTGGTCCGGCTGGCGCGAAGCAAGCCCTGGACCGGCTGGAAGCGATCTATAACGCAGCGGGGCATGGCGGACAGGTAGAGGCGGATTTTTTTGCCGGAGGGCATGAAATACACGGGGAGCCGGCGTTTGCGTGGCTGCGGAAGCAGCTTGCCGGTGCCTGAGCTCGGACTTAGGTTTGGAACATAAGCGACAGGAGGAATAATGATGTCTATCACTGAAACAACAACGTCAGGTTTGTCCCGCAGAATCGCGGATACCTTCATCGGTCAATGCAATGAACATGGGGAGCACGAGTATGTCATAGAGCGCTGGGCCTATGTGCCCGGTATGCTGCTGATGTCAGTGGCCAGAGCCGGTGTGCAGCATGAGGAGCCGGAATATCTGGCATTTATGCGCCGGCATATGGATAGCTTCATCGGGGAGGACGGCTCGATCCGCTCCTATTCGCTGGAGGAATATAACCTGGATCAGATCAACCAGGGCAAGAATCTCTTCTACCTGTACCGGCAGACCGGGGAAGCGCGTTACGCTGAAGCGGCTCATCTGCTGGCGGCGCAGCTCATTGGGCATCCCCGTACTTCAGAGGGGGGATTCTGGCATAAGAAGGTGTATCCTTTTCAGATGTGGCTGGACGGATTATATATGGCTTCGCCGTTCCTTGCCGAATACGGGGCCGTATTCCAGCGTCCCGAGCTGATTGATGAAGCTGCTCATCAGCTGCTATTGATCGAGCGCAGGACCCGTGACCCGCGGACTGGCCTGCTCTATCACGGCTGGGATGAATCCAAAGAGCAGGAATGGGCGGACTCGTCCACCGGCCTCTCTTCCCACTTCTGGAGCCGGGCGATGGGCTGGTACGCCATGGCCGCCGTGGACTGCCTGGAGCATTTCCCGGTCACCCATCCGCAGCGGGGAACGATCATCGGGATTTTCCAGCGGATGTGCGGTGCACTGCTTGAGGTTCAGGATCAGGAGACTGGCCTGTGGTATCAGGTGCTTGATCAGGCAGGGCGTAAAGGCAATTACCTCGAAGCCACCGGCTCCAGCATGTTCGTCTATGCGATGGCCAAAGCCCTGCGGCTGCGTTACCTGGAGCCTTCCTTCAAGGAAGCGATGCTGAAAGGCTACGAGGGCATCCTCGCGCATCTGGTTACCGAAGATGAACAAGGTGTTCATCTGCATCAGATCTGCCACGGGGCAGGCCTCAGCAAGGACCGGAACGGTTCCTATGATTACTATATTTCTGAGGCGGTAGTCTCTGATGCGCCGATGGGTGTTGCGCCATTATTGCTGGCTTCCCTTGAGGTGGAGAAGTACCGTGACGGGCAATAGGCTGCTGCAGTCGGAGCAGACGAATGAATGAATACCGGTGAATTGAGCGTCAACATCGTTATAATCGCAGCCGATCCGGGTCCGCTTTTTGTGATAGTATAGGATATTGGATACTTCTAAAAAGGACATGCGGAGGAAGCTATGAATCAGGAATTGCACAGAATAGCCGAGTGGATTGGCGGTCACGCTGCGAGGGTCATCGTGGGGATTTCGGGTCACGGGGCATCGGGAAAGACGACGTTTGCCCATCATCTGATCACTCTTTTGGGGCAGGAGAACTTGAATGTTCTCAATACAGACCCCTACATTATCGGATCTGATCTTAGACGGTACGCAAGGATTGACTACGAATATAACAATGAACAATATCGCGATAAAATGACCGCCTGTCACCCTGCTGCCCATAACGTGGCTGCTTTGGAGAGAGACATCCGTATGCTGCGGGACGGCTTGGATCTGTATACCATCGGTACGCATTATAGCAAGAGTGCGCTGTTATCTTCTGACAACAAGATTAATATTGTAGAAGGCATGAGCGTTGCTTTTACGGACCCAAGTCTGTATGATCTCAAAGTCTACTTATATACGGATGGGGAGACCGAGCTGAGGCGGAGGGGATTCCGTGATGTGGCTGAGCGGGGGACGGATATTCAGTATTTAATGAAATCCCACGAACAGCGCAGAATTCAGTATGAATTATTCATGCATCCGTATCATGAGAAGTTCGATATTGTGATCAGGAATCAAGATTAAGCTTAGTTTCGGCGAAAAGAGAGTCAAAAACAGCTGCGGCCCCAGCCTTCCGGTGACATGGAGGATGGGGCCGTAGCTGTTTTATTGAATGGCTGTAACTGATAAAACATATTTCTCGATTTGCTGCTTATGATGCTTGTCGTGTGGAAAGAAATCTCTCAGGTGTTCGCGGATGCTGAATTTATTGCCGTCTCCATCCGGATAAATCTGCTCAAAGGCTTCATCGCTTAACGAGGCGGCATCTTCTATGATCCTGCTCCGGTACAATACGAATTGTCCGATCGCTTCCTGCTTGGTCACTGTCCTGGCGTATAGAACCGCATTGGTATTGAATTCATTAAAGTCCTGATGAACTGCCGTCAGCGGCTGGCCTTCCTTCACTTTGACAAAGGCCTCTTCATAAAAGTATTTGTCCCACAGCATAATGTGGCAGAGCACGTCCTTTAGGGACCATTTTCCAGCCTCTAGCGGGGCCTCCCAGTCTGCATCTTCCAAGCTGTCCAGCGATTGAATGTAGGAGATAAAAGATTCAAATTCAAGTATGAGCTGTTTGTTGGTTTTGGCTACCACGACAATACCGCCTTCTCTATCAGATTGTATACGAGACCTATATAACCCACTATACCTGAAGAAACTGGACCACAGTCTGTCAGGTTTTACAGGATCAGTATACAAACCTCCGCTGCGCCCAATAGCTGAATACGAAGATTGAGATTTCTGTCAGAATCTTGGCCGCAACCAGCGGGATAATCAGCTTCTCATTATAGAAGTAGAGCAGCCCGTAATTGAACAGCAGCACAAGGACTACGAGGGAGAAGTACTTGGGCAGCGACTGGAGGCGCGATTGCTGGCCGCCGCTGAATACATACTTCCGGTTTACCGAGTAGTTGAAGACAGAGCTGCATAATCTTGCGGCTGCGACAGCCAGGAACAGGTTATAGGTCAGGCTCTGGAACAGGAACAGGAGTACGAAGTCCAGCAGGCCTGAAATCAGCGAGGAGGTGCTGAACATCAGAATCGGCAGATAGATCCGGAAGGAGTCGATCAGGGGGCGAAAGTGGGAGGATTTATTATCCTCCAGATAGACGGTATCGATATACTCCTCAGTAATGGTATAACCCTCTTTATGGGCAGTCAGCAGCATGTTCATCTCATATTCGAACCGTTCGCCGGGAATCCGGCACAGCCAGCCGAGCATTTGGAACGGGAAGCCGCGCAGGCCGGTCTGGGTATCATAGATTTTGGTGCCGGTAGTTAGTGCGAAGACGGACCGTGTCACGGAGTTTCCGAACCGGCTGCGCAGCGGGATGGTTCCGCTGAACCGGCGGCTCCCGAGTACAATGCCGGGCTTGCTCTGGAACAGCAGCGTTTCGGCAATCCGCTTGATGTCATGGGGCAGATGCTGTCCGTCACTATCGGCGCAGATCACATTACCCTGTAGTCCGGCTTCCTGAATATGCCGGAAGCCTGTTTTGAGGGCGGCACCTTTGCCGAGATTGACCTGATGGGTCAGGAGGGTGCAGCCGAATGCCGCAGCCCGCTCGAAGATTGCGCGGTAAGCCGGGCCGCTGCCGTCATCGACCAGTACAATGGGTCCTAGCGGGTATTCGTTCAGCTGCACAATTAGATCCAGCAGCCGTTCGTCTGGCTCATAGGCCGGTATTAATATCGTCATCCGGATTCACTCCTTAATATAAAGTATGTCGCTGACGCCGCGTTCCTGGTTTTTGCCCAGCGGGTTATTCACGACCCGGCCCATAAAGTACATGGTGGAGGAACCGCCGCCGTCCAGATTATAGGCTTCTGCAGCTCCGAGCCCTTCCATCACATCAGCAAGCTCGGCGAGGGTCATCCCGCGGCTGTAGCCTTCCTTACGTCCGTCAACTACAACGAACACGTAATGGTTCGGGGCAATCATGCCGATGGCGGTCCGGGGATTCGCATCCTGAATCGAACGGTTGCCGAAATTGTTATCGATTTTGACACTGCTGAAATCACTGACGATCTTGCCGTCCTGAATCAGAATCGGTCCGAAGGACAAGGTGTTCGTAACCCCTTCAGCCAGCAGCTCAGACGAAGAGACTTCCTCCTCATCATAGGTCTGCATCGTTCCGTCTCCGAACAGGGCCATCGCATCCCGCACCGGATCATCCCGGTACATGGTTCCATTGCGGATAATCACCCCGTCTTCACGGAAGCCGTAGTAATCGCCGTTAATGGCGAAGATCGCATTATTGGCTGAGGCAATCACCGAGGTGTCCTCTGTAATATTCGTACCGAAGCTGTTATCGGCAAAAGCTGACCGCAGGCTGCCGGCATCCTTCAGGACCACATCTGCGACGAAATAGGTAATCTGGTCTGACCCGGTTCCCGTCTGCACCTGATCAATCTTGATCTGGATATCGTCACTGCTGTAATTCCAGTCATCCGATGTTGCATTCACATCAGCTGTTGCGGCTGTTGTTGTTGTGCCTGTGCTGCCGGTACCAGCGGTTCCGGCGGTATCGTCTGCGACGACGACCTCAACATGCTCAATCAGATAACGGTCAGCCAGACGATATACCACTGCGCCAAGGCCCAGGAGGATGACGAGGATCATAATCAATAATTTTCGTTTGCCGGAACGGATTGCAGTGTTGCCTGTATTACTTGTGTTGCGTGACTTCATACCGAAGCACCACCTCTTCAATTAAGTTCTTAAGGCTCATGATAAGTGCCATTCCTTAAATGAATCTTAACTGGCTGTATCTGCGGGGAATGTGCAAGTAACCAAGGGTTAATCTGTTGATCTGTTGATGATGTGTTAATCTGTTGAGCTGTATTTGCATCAATGTTGTACGTACTACAACTTGGCTCTGCAAATAGCTGGTGTTCGGGAGGATTGTTGTACGAAATACAACAATTGTCAGGATAAACCGCTTAGAGGAGGGGAAATGCTGCATTCCATACAACAAATCCGGATTACGGCCGTTTTTATGAGCAAAATGTTGTATTATGGGCATGATTTTATAAAAAAGTAACCGGACCCTCTACCACATACAGCGGGCCAATTGAGAATTTGCTGCGGCAACAGCAGTTGGAAGTCCCAACAGTCACTGTGGTGAAAGCTGGGAGTATGTTAACAACTTAAAGTGCGATGGTATGTATGGCTCTTTGTAGTAGAATCGCGTCCGCAGCATTGGTATACTTTAACAAAAGCTCCATCCGATCATGATTTCAGGGAGGTCACTAACCGTGAAATTAACATCCGTCTCAAAAACACTGTGCAAGCTGAGAATAACGGTTGTGCTGTTCAGAAGGCTGGCCAGGGCAGCTCTTCCGGCGCTACTTCTGCTGGTTCTGGTTACTGGCTGCTCGTTATTTGAGCGGGGCGGCTCATCCGCCATCAGTCACAAGATTGACCAGGAGGAGGATGTCATATCCTCTAACGGCGGCGGAATCAGCAATTTGGACAAGCTGGACAGTTTCATGGAACGGGGAAGCGGCAGCCAGCGGATAGTGCAGTATACGATTGAAGGCGATCCGATCTTTATTGAAACGCGGTATAAAGGCGGACGGCTGGAACTGAGTTATGATACCACTGAGGATGCCTTCGGACCCCGTGAAGTGAAGACTTACAGCTGTGATGAGCTTGTACGGACGGAGGAGAAACATCAGTTGAAGTACTCCCTGAAGGGCTGCGAGGGGGAGGCCGTGAATCAGGATTTACTTACGGTTGACTTCGATCTGGGCCGGCAGGATAAATTTGAATTTATCCTCAAATACGGGTTTAATCACAGGAATGAGATCAATACGGTGAAGCAGTCCTTGGTAAAAGATATGCTGAACGGTACTGCCATCGAAATCAGCGATTTCTCCCTGCCGCAGGCAGACCGGCAGAGCATCTACCGGAAGCTGGTGCTGGCCAATTACCTTGGGGAGAAGCAGCTTAGTACAAGCTGCAACCTCAAGCCGCATGAGAGCTATGATCTGACGGTGCTGATCAATAGTGCCGAGCGGCATTATGCCTGGAGCGAATGTGATACCGGCAGGGATGGCAAGACCATGACGGAGGCCGCAGATTACATTATCGGGCTTGTAGAAGCCGGGGATAATTACTTACAGCTGCCTGCTGCTACTGGCGGCGTCAAATAGGATTACAGGAGGTTCAATATGCTGCAGCGGGTGCTGCTGATTGAGGACGATGAGGCAATCAGCGAAATGGTAGGTTCATATTTGACTAAAGAGGGCTATGAGGTGGAGACAGCATTTGACGGGGAGGCGGCGGTGAAGAAGTTTCTGGGCGGTCCGCCATATGATCTGGTACTGCTGGATCTGATGCTGCCAAAGCGCAGCGGCACGGATGTGCTGCAGATGATCCGCAGCGGGAGCCTTGTGCCGGTGCTGATTATGTCAGCGAAGGACAGTGATGTAGATAAGGCGCTGGGGCTTGGCTTCGGCGCAGATGATTATATCACCAAGCCGTTCTCGATGATTGAGCTGGCAGCGCGGGTGAAGGCGGCGATTCGCCGGGCCGGGTACGCAGCGCAAGGGAGCCAGGCTGCCGCCGGCAGTCAGGCGTCTGCCGGGGAGGAGCCGCAGCCGGCATCGAAGGTGGTTACACTGCGCGGGCTAACGGTCGATCTGGATAACTTCTCGGCGCAGAAGAACGGGGAAGAAGTGAAGCTGACCGCCAAGGAATTCCATATCCTGAAGCTGTTTGTCAGCAGCCCCGGACGGGTGTTCACGAAGGCGCAGATTTACAGTATGGTCTGGGAGGATGATTACTTCGGGGATGAGAATGTAATTAATGTACATATGCGCAGACTGCGCGAGAAGATTGAGGATGATCCTTCCCATCCGGAATATATCAAAACGCTGTGGGGCATCGGCTATAAGCTCGGAGATATGCAGCAATGACAGCCTTGTTCATTATCATCATTGCGCTGCTTCTGCTGGTCCTTGTACTGCAAGTAATGAATTCGCGGCAGCATGCACGCCAGCTGAAATATATTCATACCAAGCTGGAGAGCATTGTGGAGCGCGGCTCGCATGAACGGCTGCTTCTGATGAGCAGCAGTCCGGAGCTGCAAATCCTGCTGACCGATCTGAACCGGCTGCTGGATGTCAATCATAAGGGAGCTGTAGAACGGGCCAGGCTGGAGAAGTCTATGCGCAGTATGCTGGCTAACATCTCCCATGACCTGAAGACCCCGCTGACGGTGGTGCTGGGGTATATTGAGACCCTGCTGCATGATAAAGACATGCCAGCGGAAGAGCAGGAACGTATTCTGCGCACCATTCATGCCAAAGCGGGGGAAGTCATTACGCTGATGAACCGTTTCTTTGATCTGGCCAAGCTGGAGTCAGGGGACCGGGATATCCCGCTGTCACGTGTGGAGCTGGGTGAGGTCTGCCGCAGGAATATTCTTGCTTTCTACGATATTCTCAGTGCCAAAGGTGCTGATGTGCAGATCGAGATACCGGATGAGCCGCTCTATATGATGGGCAACGATGATGCGCTGGACCGGGTGTTGTCCAATCTGTTGTCGAATGCTATTGCCTACGGTGATGCCGGAGGGGCGCTGGGGCTGAAGCTGTACAGCGATGCCGGTCAGGTGTGTATAGAAGTGTGGGACCGGGGCAAAGGCATTGCCGAAGGCCATGAGGACAAGGTGTTCGAGCGGCTCTACACCCTGGAGGATTCACGCAACCGCGACTACCAGGGCAGCGGCCTGGGACTGACCATCACCAAGCGGCTCACCGAGCAGATGAACGGCCGTATTTCCTTAAGCAGCAAGCCGTATGTCCGGACGGCATTTACGCTTTCTTTTCAGCGGCTGACCTTCTGAAGTTCCTGTTCTGGCGGGGCGGTCCGCGTACCCTGACGCAGCTTAAGAATTTCGTAAGATTCAAGTAATAAAAAAGCAAACTCCGCCCTGTAGAATAAATACTAGGAAGACAAAGAAGAAGTCAAAGGGGATAACGGACATGACAACCATACTCCGGACATGGGATTTAACCAAGGTCTATGAGGAGAAGGAAATCGTACGCAGCGTGAATATGGAGATCAGGCAGGGTGAAATTTACGGGTTCCTGGGACCGAATGGCGCCGGCAAAACGACGGTGATGAAAATGATTACGAATCTGGTGAAGCCGACGGCGGGCGAGATTGAATTTTTCGGCGACAAGATGACCCACCGCTCTTACGAAATGCTTAAGCGCATGGGCAGCATCATTGAATATCCGGTGTTCTACGACAAGCTGAGTGCCCGCGAGAACCTGGCGCTGCACGGTGAATACATGGGATATTATGATGTCAAAGCGATGGAGGAAGCGCTGGAGCTGGTGAAGCTGAGTGCAGTGGACAAGAAACCGGTGAAGCAATTCTCCCTGGGGATGAAGCAGCGGCTGGGCATTGCCAGAGCGGTGATGACCAAGCCGGAGCTGCTCATTCTGGATGAACCGATCAACGGGCTGGACCCGCTCGGCATCAAGGAGCTGCGTGAGGTGTTCCGCATGCTGAGCCGGGAATACGGCATGACCCTGCTGATCTCCAGCCACATTCTGGGCGAGATTGAGCAGATTGCCGACACGATCGGTGTGATCCGCGAAGGCGTACTGGTGGAGCAATTGGCGATGGATACGATCCGTAACCAGAATACCCAGTACATTGAGCTGATTACAGGCGAGTGCACCAAGGCCGTCTACATTATGGAGCATAAGCTGGGTTTAACCAATTACAAAGTGCTCGACCCGCGCACCATCCGGATCTATGATGACATTCCGCAGCTGGAGCTGAGCAAGGCCCTGGCAGAAGCAGATGTGGAGCTGGAGAGTATGAGCAAGAAGCATCATTCGCTGGAAGATCATTTCGTGGAACTGATGGGAGGTGCCCGCAATGCTTAAGCTGATTCGTTTGGAGCTGCGTAAGAACAAATTCAATTTTCTCAAAAGTGTGCTGATTGCCGATCTCGCCATTCTGGGCTTCATGGTTCTTATCGCCTTTACATCGCTTAACGAAGGGGAATTCAGCACGTATCCTGATTTGTTTGACGGTGTATTCGTATTTGTAAAAGCGACCTTTATCATCTTTGCATCCGTCTTACTCAGCAAGCTGGTGATTGACGAGTACAAGAACAATACCATTACTGTACTGTTCATGTACCCGGTTCCGCGCAAAATGCTGCTGGCCGCTAAGCTGATTATCGTCTTTCTGTTCACGTTCCTGAGCATCTTCCTGTCTGATATTGTAATCAGCAGTATCCTCACCGGCATTGATTATTTCATGACTGACGTGATTCAGGGTACTGTATCACAGGATCTGATCACCGCAAACCTGCTGAAGGCCGGGACGGATGCGCTCTACGCGGCAGGCATTGCACTGATTCCGTTATACTTCGGCATGCGCCGCAAATCCGTACCGGCTACCATTGTCTCCGCCGTCCTGATTGTCACGCTGATCTCATCCGGCTTCGGAAACGGAAGCTTCCGGATGGGCAATCTGATCTGGATTTCACTCTCTCTGGCACTGGTCGGTGGGGGAATCGCGTATCTGTCGATCCGGAATATCGAGCATCAGGATGTTGCCTGACGGGCAAGGCTGAGCCGCTGTGATTGTATGAGATGAATGCCGTCCCTTCAGGGGCGGCATTGTTTCTGTATAGTTGAACAAGCGCTCCAGTCCGGCGTTTTTGTGGCGACCAATAGCGGTTTTTTTGTTATAATAGTAAGTAATTCAGAGATTTCTACATAATCAGAGTATCTTCGCAGTCTATGGTCCTATAATATAGCAGGAATGAAGCAGCAGAGGAGGTGGGCCATGCATAAAGATTGGGCTTCTATCCTGGGCCGGGCACTTTCTGAAGAAAGTGCTTATAGAGCGTTGTTCGATCATCATCCGGATCTCATTATCGTGCTGGACAGACAGGGGCGTTATGCCGACAGCAACCGGACCTTAAGTACAGAGGACGCAGCCAGGCTGATCGAATGCCGGATGCATCCTCCCGGCGAGGCCTATTTCGCATCTGCTCTGGCCGGTATTACATCCAGCTTCGAGTTAATTGTGGAAGCGACAGAAGAAAGCGGAGCAAAAGCAGGGAATTCCGGGGGTAATGCTGTTTCTGTAAGGTATGTGCCGCTTCATACAGATGAAGGCATTGCCGGTGTATTTGCCATCGTTCATGATACCGGGAACCGGCCGCTCTCTCTGCTGCTGCAAAGCTGGGAACACATGAGCAGACGGGATTGGGCCGGTGCGGAACGCATTGGACTTGAGGGAGCGGACTTCCCTCCCCTGACGGACGAGGGATTGCTGACAGAGGAGGAACTGCCGGTTTCAGAGTTTATTTTTGAGATGGCGGAGGATAGACGGCTTAGTCTGATTCTGAATTCCGTCTCTGCCGGAATCTTCGGACTGGATACGCTGGGGCGGACGATCTTTATCAACCGTGAAGGGGCCGAAATGCTGGGCTATGAGCCGTCAGAGCTGGCCGGACTGCCAATGATGGAAATGATTCACTATATCCGCGGGAGTGCAGCCCGGCATTCACCGCTGGAATGTCCCATCCGGCTCACCATTCAAGATGGCGTTACCCGCAGCAAGGCGGATGAAATCTTCTGGCGCAAGGACGGGACCAGCTTCTTCGTGAACTACCGGATTGCTCCGCTGCTGGATAAAGGCATGATCTGCGGTGTGGTCGTCTCCTTCAGTGATATTACGAACGAACGGGAGATTCTCCGGGCCAAGGAATCGGCTGAACAGGCTGCACAGGCCAAGTCTGATTTCCTGGCGATGATGAGTCATGAGATCCGCACCCCGATGAACGGCATGATCGGGATGGCTGATCTGCTGCTGGAAACCAACCTGGAGGAAGAGCAGCGCAGCTATGCCGAGATTCTGCGCAGCAGCAGCTACAGTCTGCTGCAGATCCTCAATGATATTCTCGATTTCAGCAAGATGGAAGCCGGCAAAATGCCGCTGCAATCGGAGAGATTTGATCTGCGTGAGATGCTGGAGGGCATCATTGATCTGTTCACTCCCAAGGCGGAGGAGAAGAAGCTCGCCCTGCGCTGGTGGGCGGATACCAGCGTGCCGGATATTGTCACGACCGATCCCAGCCGCTTGCGGCAGATTATCGTCAATCTGGTCGGCAACGCACTGAAATTCACCGATCAGGGCAGCGTGACCCTGTCGGTGAAGAATATTCCGCTGCCGGCCTCGCCGGAATACCTGCTGGAGTTCTCTGTCCGTGATACAGGGGTAGGTATTGCTGACAGCAAGCTGAACCTGCTGTTCCAGTCCTTCTCCCAGCTGCATCCGTCCATTAACCGTAAATATGGCGGCACCGGACTAGGCCTTGCGATCTGCAAGCAGCTGGTGGAGCTGATGGGCGGAACGATCTTCGTGGAGAGCGAAGAGAACCGGGGATCGATCTTCCGGTTCATGCTTCCTTTTGTGAAGGAAGAGGTTGAAGCGGAAGTATAACAGACCTAATATAACAAACAGCAAGCCTCCGGCAGGAGACTTGCTGTTTCTGTTTGTGACCGCTTCAAGCAATCTTATAAGTATTTCCTTCACCAGCTGATCCTGCCACTTGGGTGAGAAGGCCTGCTAGCCCGATGTTCCAGGATATAACGGGTTCAGCTGCCCCTCAATATGATCCGCAATCAGCGTGTAGAATTCAGGGAATCTCGGGTCCCCTGGACTCCTGATTTCTTCAAAGGTACGGATATATAGCCCCTGGGAGGCTACTGAAGTGATAATATCGCCTACAGTCCAGCCCCGCGTCACCACTTGTGCTAATCCGGACCGATCCTCTTCGGGAAGCAGCTTGGCAAAGGCAACCTCACCTTCCCTGAGTGTGTCGTCAAAATAATTCCCCGTAGGGTGCTGAAGATTCCGGGTTGTCATCCATGCCCTGGCGAACGGGTGGAAATCCGTCAGCATGAGCCGGCCGTTTGCCGTTAACCGTCTGCTGACCACAGAAAAAATAGCATTTAAATCTGTAAAGTAATGCAAAATCCCAAACTCCATCAGGACAATATCGAAGGTTCCCAGAGCTTCCTCACCGGGGATATTTAAGACGTCTGCACAGATGTAGTTTAGTTTAACACCCGCCGCTGCCGCTACTTCACTGGCATACTGCCGGTTCTCTTCGGATATATCCACGACAGTCACCTCAGCACCCAGCAAAGCGAAACAAATCGCCTTCATTCCGTGAGAACCGAGCAGGTTCAGTACCTTCAATCCTGCCGGGTTGCCTATGTACTTCAGCCAATGCCGCAACGGGTGCCTTGGATCCTGCTTCAATCGCTTGGCAAGCTCCTCAGGTGATCCATGGTGCTGTATCCAGGCCTGATATGCTTTCGTTTCCCAAGCCGTTTTATTCGCACGTGCCATCTGCTCCTGCATGTTACGCCCCCTTGTTTTAGATAAAATTGGAAATTCCCGCTTTCTGATTTTACTATACTTTGTTTACTATGCAACAAAAAAACGAATCCTTACCTGCATAAGCTGCAGAGATTGGATTCGTCTAAGGTTGAGCCTGGTCATTCTAGTGCATATACATGAGACCAACTGTAGCAGGTCCGCAGTGGCTGCCGATGACACAGCCGGCATGAATTACGGCAATTTCATCCACACCTGTCTGCTCGCGCAGTGCCTTCTCTAAATACCGGGCATCCTCTTCAGCCAGGGTATGGGCAACAATGAGCAGCTCCTTGTCCATATCGGCTGCATTCGCAAGTGCATGCTGAAGCATCTGCTCTACAGCCTTTTCCTTCTTGCCGCGGATTCTGGCAACGGGTACAATCGCCCCGTCCACCAGCCGCAGTACAGGCCGGATCTTCAGCAGACTGCCGATAAAGTTCTGCATGCCTGAGCAGCGTCCGCCCATATATAAGTAATCCAGCGTATCGACGACAAACTCGGATTTCACCCGCTCACGGGAGGTTTCGATCATAGCTGCGATGTCGGCTGCACTGTGGCCTTTGGCTGCGGCGCGGGCGGCCTTCATGACCAGCAAGGCGATCCCGCCGCATAACGTCTGGGAATCCACAACATGTACCCGGCCT
The DNA here is from genome assembly GCF_000802655.2 of Paenibacillus sp. IHB B 3415. Lineage (NCBI taxonomy): Bacteria > Bacillati > Bacillota > Bacilli > Caryophanales > Paenibacillaceae > Paenibacillus > Paenibacillus sp. IHB B 3415. The sequence goes on from NZ_JUEI01000057.1 coordinate 47,245, forward strand.
TCCGGGAACTCGCCTGCAGCCAGCAGGGCATTCTGATATGTAGAGGATAAAGAAGAAGAAAGACTGATATAGACGATATCTCCACCGCTACTCACGACTGGCTGAAAAGCGGCAATGAAATCAGCCGGGGAAGGGGCTGCTGTTTTGGGCAGTGCACCATTTGCGGCGACACGGCGGTACACTTCTTCGGGTGTAATCTCTACACCATCCTTGAAGGTGCCGTCTTCAAAAACTACATATAACGGGACAATGCCGATATCATACGTTTCCTTCCAGCCTTGCGGCAAATCGGAAGTGCTGTCTGAAAAGATTTTTACGATAGACATGAATATCTCCTTCACCAATCCTGGATGACAATACACTATACTAAGACCCTATAATCTGTTTATTATACCAAGCCTGCTTCGAATCTCAAAATAAAAAATGCTAGCTTGTGAGGTTTGCGGGTTATGCCGCTTCTTCAGCCGCCCTCAGCGCTGTCTGTGCACATGCAAAAAAGCTTCACCGTCCTTGCAGGGACAGAGAAGCCATTTCCGGTATAGCGGAGGAATTCATTCTTTATTTCTTCATTACAGGAATCCATATTTCGCAGACATAATCCTCTGCTGATGTATCGCCTGGCGGATACAGCTCGAATTCGGGTCCGCCTGTATGCTCGTAGCCCGTTCCCGGGAACCATTCCTGGAAAATGCGCTGCCAGACCCCTTGAATCGCATCAGGCATAGCTCCTACGGATTTGAATACCGCCCAGGTCGCAGCCGGAACCACTGCAGTCTCATACCCCTGCGGATCAGTGGACGCGTCTGCTTCAACTCCGATCCAATAAGACAGCATTTCCGTCTCCATATTCATATTCATACAGATGCCGAGCCATTCTTCGCGTAAGCCGAACTCAATCAGCTTATCTGATGTGCCGTCTTCATTGCATTCATTCCAGAACTGCGGAATTCTGCGGAAATTCTCCCCGTCCTTGCAGGTAACCTCCATTGATTTGCCGATAACGGTAAAAGCTTCTTTATTCACGATTTTGTAATCCATTTCCTGATCTCCCTTCAATGACAGATGGAAAGAGAGGCGCGGGAAGGCTTTGAGCTGTACCCCAGGCTCGCGCGCGGCGGAGGGGGTAAGCCCATGCGCTTTGCGGAACGCTTTGGCGAATGACTCCGGGGAGTCATATCCGTATTTGAGTGCGACATCCAGCACCCGGATGTTTGAAATGGCCAGCTCTTGAGCGGCCAGAGTCAATCTGCGTTTGCGGATATAGTCTGCTACGGTTACGCCGGTCAGCATGCTGAACATGCGCTGGAAGTGGAAAGGGGAGACATATGCCACTGCGGCAATCTCTTCGATCCGCAGCGGTCCGGTCATTCTGCTCTCCATATAATCCAGCGCATTCTTCATTCGGATCAGCCATTCCAAGTTTGCCATCTCCCTTTAAGTTCATATTATCACGAGGCCTACGGGCCGGTCCTGTTATTCTCTGCTCATCTGAGACAGGGTACAGTCAACGGCCTACAGTCTATGATCCTATGATGTCATGTTTCAAGGGGTTTGTCAGCTTCCGGCAAAAGCTAGCCTAACCGGCAGACTCTCGCTTCATACGGACGCAGCGTACTGCGGTCCATGGGCGCCGGCTCCTCCGGATAGTTACCGATAATCGTTTCGGTTACGGCGTTCAGCTCATCAGGCAGCTCTACAGTCTGCGGCGTGTCACAGAAGTTCAGCAGCACCAGCCATTTCTCACCGTCCAGTGTCCGGGTGTATGCGTAGATATATTCATGCTCCGGCAAAAGCAGCTCATATTCACCATACACCATGATCAGATGCTGCTTGCGCAGGCTAATCAGCTGCTGATAATAGTAAAATACCGAGTCAGGATCGGCCAGCGCCTGTTCCACATTGATCTCTGTGTAGCGCGGATTGAGCTTGAGCCAAGGTGTGCCAGCGGTGAAACCGGCATTCGTTGAGGCGTCCCATTGCATTGGGGTCCGGGCGTTATCGCGGCCTTTGGTGTGAATCGACTGAAGAACCGTGTCATGATCTGCACCGCCTTCCGTAACCTTTTCCCGGTACATATTGAGAATCTCTATATCCTTGTAGTCTTCCAGCACAGGGAATTTCACGTTGGTCATGCCGATTTCCTCACCCTGGTAGATATAAGGTGTACCTTTGAGCGTGTGCAGCAGGGTAGCGAGCATTTTGGCCGAAATCACACGGTATTTGCCGTCATCCCCGAACCGGGAGACCATCCGCGGCTGATCGTGGTTATTGAGATAGAGGCTGTTCCAGCCTTTGTCCGACAAGCCTACCTGCCATTTGTGCAAAATATCGCGCAGACCCTTCAGCGTCCACGGAATCACATTCCACTTGCCGTCCGGGCCGGAATCGACATCCATATGCTCGAACTGGAACACCATTTGCAGCTCATGCCGGTCTTCGTCAGTATAGAGAATGGCGTCTTCGACAGTTGCCCCCGGCGTTTCGCCGACGGTCATTACATCATACTTGGAGAGGACTTCACGGTTCATCTCCTGGAGGAACTCATGGACCCGCGGTCCATTCATATAATATTCTCCGCCACCGGCCAACTCACCGGGAGCCAGGCCCTCATGGTGTGCAGAAGGGAGCCCTTCTACTTTGGAGATCATGTTGATGACATCCATCCGCAGCCCGTCTACACCTTTGTCCAGCCAAAAAGCAATCATTTTATAGAGGGCTTCCCGCAGCTCCGGATTCTCCCAGTTGAGATCCGGCTGCTTGCGCGAGAACAGATGGAGGTAGTATTCGCCCGTCGCCTCATCCTTCTCCCAGGCCGGTCCGCTGAAGATGGAGCTCCAGTTGTTCGGCAGCGCGCCATCCGGTCCGCCGGGACGCCAGATATAATAATCGCGGTAGGGGTTATCCTTGGAGGAGCGGGATTCCGCGAACCAGGCATGCTCGTCCGAGGAGTGGTTAATCACAAGGTCCATCATCAGTTTGATGCCGCGTGCATGCAGTCCGGCCAGCAGCTCCTCCCAGTCCCGCAGTGTACCGAATTCATCCATAATATCCTCGTAGTTGCTGATATCATAACCATTGTCATCGTTTGGTGATTTGTAGACCGGCGACAGCCAGACGACATCGACGCCCAGCTTCTGGAGATAATCCAACCGGGAGATGATCCCCTGCAGGTCCCCGATTCCGTCTCCATTGCTGTCCTGGAAGCTGCGGGGATAGATCTGATACACTACGGCTTCTTTCCAAAAGGCTCTATTCATTTGGGTGGGCTCCTTTGAGTGGTATTTGAAATATTTGAGCTATTTAAAAATTAAATCAGCAATTGTCTCAGCTACGGGAAGATTTGGAGTTCCGGCCGCTGTTGTCCCCAGATTTCCTGATTAAACCGCTGATCGCGGTAGAAATCCGGTGACAAAGGCGGACGCTGCCGCTCCTACACTTCCAAACTTCCTCTCCGCCTTTCTTGCTGATTCAATTTTCAAGTTCAAGATATTTAAAAAAGCCCCGAAGAAGCTTAATGCCTCCGGGGCGGGGAGACAGAGACTACACAGTTACCGAAGAACCGTCAGCAGTCACACTGCTCAGTCCGTTCACCGTATACTCCTTGCCATGAATCGTGAGGGATGCCGGAACATCGGTTTCATTACTAACCGTAACCTGTACATCGGTAACTGTGACCTTCAGACGGGAGCCGCGGAACATGATTTTGAACGAATAAGAGGTCCAGTGTCCCGGGTTGGAAGGGTTCAGGGTCAGCCGGTCGCCCAGCACCCGGAGTCCGCCGAAGCCATGTACGATCGACATCCACGTGCCCGCCATGCTGGTCGTATGGCAGCCGTCTTCCGTATCATTATTGTAATTATCGAGATCCAGCCGTGAAGTGCGCAGATACATCTCATAAGCCTTCTCTTTGTAGCCCAGCTCGCAGGCCAGAATCGCATGGATACAAGGGGAGAGGGAGGACTCATGCACGGTAATCGGCTCGTAGAAGTCGAAGTTGCGCTTCTTGGTCTCCAGATCATAACGGTCACCCAGGAAGTAGAGCCCTTGCAGCACATCCGCCTGTTTGATGAAGCAGGAACGCAGGATGCGGTCCCAGGACCATTTCTGGTTGAGCGGCAGATTCTCCGGCAGAACATCCTTGACCTGGATAATCTCCTTGTCGAGGAAGCCGTCCTGTTGCAGGAAGATGCCGCGTTCTTCATCAGCCGGATAGTACATTTTGGCGATAATCTCGTTCCACTGCGCAGTTTCGCTCTCCAGCAGCTCCAGCTTGTCGGCCAGCTCTGCATAACGTGTGCCTTCATTCTCTTGCAGATACGCCAGCGCCTCCAGAGTGTATTCCATGGTCCAGGCGGCAATCCGGTTCGTATACCAGTTATTGTTGACGTTGTTCTCGTATTCATTCGGACCGGTTACGCCGAGCATCACGTATTTGTCCTTATGCGGCACATAGTGCACGCGTTCTTCCCAGAAGCGGGAGATCTCTACCAGCACCTCAAGCCCGTATTGGCCGAGATAAGCCTTGTCGCCGGTATAGTTCACATAATTATAAATCGCGTAAGCAATCGCGCCGTTGCGGTGGATTTCTTCAAAAGTAATCTCCCACTCGTTATGACACTCCTCACCATTCATCGTCACCATAGGGTAGAGCGCGCCTTTTTTGTAACCGAGCTTTAGGGCATTCTCTTTGGCTTTCTCCAGATGCTTATAACGGTAGATCAGCAGATTGCGGGCAATCGTGGAGTCGGCGGTGCTGAGATAGAAAGGCACACAATAAGCTTCCGTATCCCAGTAGGTGCTGCCGCCGTATTTTTCACCAGTGAAGCCCTTCGGTCCGATATTGAGACGGTCATCTTCGCCCGTATAGGTCTGATTCAGCTGGAAAATATTAAACCGGATTGCCTGCTGCGCCGATACGTCACCCTCAATAATAATGTCGCTTTCCTTCCACTTATCGCCCCAAGCTGTGGCCTGTTCGGTTAAAAGCGCTACAAATCCGGCTTCACGCGCACTCTGCAAGGCGGTCCGTGCGGCGTCTACCAGCTGTCCCAGTCCGTAATTGCGGGAGGTGACATTCGCGGCATACTTATAAATAACCACCTGATCGCCGGACTGTACCGGAATCGTAACTTTGCTGCCCACATACTTCTCCTGCTCCAGGGCTTCCGCTTCTGCGGCAACCGGCTCACCATTCAGCAGAATATCGTATACATAAGCCGAGGTTACGTGAAAATCAAGCTTTTTGGTCTTCAGGGTGAGATGTCCGCCCGCCGGTTCCGCTTTCTTCTCGACCTCGTTCCAGAACTTCTCGTCGTAGTTGGAATCCTTGTTCTTGATATCGCCATCCAGATAAGGAGTCACGGTAATCTCACCGGAGAAATTGAGCGGCTGGATGGAGTAGCGAATGGCGCCAATCTCATGGCGGACCATGCTGACGATGCGGATGCTCTCCACTTTCACTTCTTTGCCGTCTGCGGTCGTGGCTGTGAAGCTGCGGGAGAGTGTGCCTTCCTTCATATTAAGTACACGGCGGAATTCGCTGACTGTGCAGGCAGCCAAATCGAGCGGAGTGCCGTCAATTTCAACGTTGATGCCGATCCAGTTGGTGCTGTTGAGGACTTTGGCAAAATACTCCGGATATCCGTTCTTCCACCAGCCAACCCGTGTCTTGTCAGGGTAGTATACACCGGCCATGTAGCTGCCTTGCAGGCTGTGCCCGCTGTATTGTTCTTCGAAGTTGGCTCTGCCGCCCATGTACCCGTTTCCGATGCTAAATACGCTTTCGGAAATTTCCTGGGTCTGCGGATCAAAGGATTCTTCGATGATGGACCATTCATCAATTTTGAGGTATTGTTTCATTGTTATTGGCTCCTTTTAAATGGGGGAATGAGGTATATAAAATGAACTAAAGCTGTAGTATTAAAATTACGGTGACTCCGTCGCCCCTGCGCGAAATGTTTGGACTTCCGACCGCTGTTATAATCAGATTTCTCTATTAGTAAGCGATATTCAGCTGATGAAATCTGATTCTAGCATATGCTTCCGATGCGAGCTTTCCTACGGAAAGCTTTCAGGCGGACGCTAACGCTCCTACAGTTCCAAACTTCCGCTCCGCGGCTTCATCCCCATAATTTTAATGACCATTTTCAGTTCTTTTATAAAGAGTAGGGCAGAAGAGATGGACTCGTATTACAGAGTAGCTGTTAATATTCGTCAAACAGAGGCAAAAGATTCCCGGAGTGCAGCAACGCTGATCTGCTGCAAAGAAGGGACTACAAGATTCGCTGCGCCCAGCGTCTCGGGCGAACCGATGCCGACGCTGCGCATGCCGGCGCGGGTGGCGGCCAGGATGCCGGCTTCGGCATCCTCGAAGACTACACACTCTTCAGGAGCGATGTTGACTGCCTGTGCCCCCAGCAGGAAGACCTCCGGATCAGGTTTGGCTGCGCTGGTGTGCGTGCCGTCAATGATCGCATCGAAGTAGGGGGTCAGGCCGGTATTGTTCAGGATGGTCATCGCATTCTTGCTGGCGGAGCCCAGAGCTACCTTGATGCCGTGTTCCCGGCATTCCTTCAGGAAGTCCAGCGCGCCGGGCAGAATCTCTGAGCTGTCCATCTTGGCGATGTATTCGACATAGCGGTTGTTCTTCTGCTCGGCCAGTCTCGCTTTCTCCTCTTCTCCAAGCTCGACGCCGCCGATCTCCAGCAGGATATTCAGAGAAGCGGCCCGGCTGACACCCTTAAGCCGCTCATTATCGTGCTCGGTGAAGTCAAATCCGAGTTCCTCCGCCAGCTCTCTCCAGGCAATATAGTGGTATCTGGCGGTGTCGACGAGTACACCGTCCAGATCGAACAGGCAAGCTTTAACTTCTGACATATTGAACCTCCTAAAATGTTAGTGGATATAATCTATTTGAGAATTGCGCCGAATGGGCGCGTCACAATAAATGGGCGGAAATGCTGCGCTGCTACAACAATCATCGGTGGAGCGCCTACTGCTGGCAGAATTGTTGTACCACGTACAACAATCCAAATGAAAAGTTGGTTAAATAGCGAAAATGCTGCACCACGTACAACATTTCGTCTGCGAAACGCCCTCAGCAGGTGAAAATGTTGCATAAAGTACAACAATCCGTCTGCGAAACGCCCTCAGCAGGAGGAAATGTTGCACAAAGTATAGGCGTGTTGATTTCCCAAAAAAAGGGACGAAAAAGGCCGCCATTTC